>CAJXMN010000045.1 GCA_913056215.1 uncultured Flavobacteriales bacterium
AATCAACCGGAATTAGTTATGACAACTATGTATTTAAATTCAGTTATTTTAATGTTCTTTTTAGGGATTCCAATAATTGTTTCTGTATTCTTTTTCTGTACGTTCCTTAGAGCGGGTTCAGGTGAGAGAATAATCGCTTTTGAAAGTGATATTGCTATCCAGACCGATGGAAGCGTTATCGTTACTGAAAGGATTACAGTGCGAGTTCTTGGGATAAATATAGAACGAGGGATTTACCGCGATATTCCTTTAAACTTTTATGTCAATAAAGAAAAACGACGACAAGTCCTGGATGTAATCCACGTTTTAAAAGATGGTGAAGCTGAGACCTATGAAGTCGACATGATAACCGGAGGAACTCGCGTTTATATTGGAGACCCTGATAAAAATCTTCGAGATGGTCAGTACACGTATTCGATCAAATACATGCTCGATCGAACCGCTGTTAAGAAGTCAGAAACGGCTCAAGTCATGTGGAATGTGAACGGGCACCAATGGAGTTTTTCAACAGACACACTTGTTGCACAAGTCCATTTACCTGACGGAGGAAAAGTCTACAAATATTCTGCCTGGACGGGTACGAGAGGAGAGAAAGGTGACGAGTATGTTGCGGATCAACTGAATGATAGTACAGTTGTTTTTAGGGCTGGCAACCTATCTTTAAATGAAGGGTTAACTGTAAATGTAGACTTTAACACAGACTTGATTGAGGAACCAGGCTGGTTCGATGAAATGATATATTTATGGAGAGATTATGCGGTGCTATGGACCTGTTTAGTAGGTCTATTACTTACATTTTCTCTGAATTTCTATCTATGGATAAAGCATGGTAAAGATCCTAAGAAGGGAACGATCATTCCTCAATTCTATCCACCAGAGGATATGAGTCCAGCGGAAATGTCTTACCTGATCAATGAAGGTAAAAGCGATGACAATACGTTTGCAGCTCAACTTATTCAAATTGCTGTTAAAGGGCATATTAAAATTGAGAAGAAAGAAAATAAATCAGGAGACAATTACTTCTTGATCACGAGAACCGACAGAGAGTTAGAGAAAGAAGAACTGACGACAATTGAGCATAATTTTATTGTATGTTTACTTAATCGTGACGGGTATGCCTTGATACAGGAGAAATACAACCCTTATATTAGAAAAGCGACCAATTATTTGCAGAAAGCCATTTTGAAAAGGCAAAAGGGTAACTATTATTTCAAGAACCTTCATTTAATGGTATTTCAATATATCATTCCTGTGGCCATACTGATTTTATCTATTACAGTCAATATGTACTATGAAGGAATGGCGTGGGTGATACCGATTTTTATGATAGCAATGATCGTGATGAACGTCATCTTTGCAAAGCTTTTCTATGCACCAACAAAAAAAGGAAGAGCTGTACTTGATCATATTAAAGGTTTTGAGCGCTTTATAGCGTATGCTGAAGAGCTGAGGATTAATGCTGTTAATAAACCAGATATGAACTTTGAACTTTTTGAAAAGAACCTCCCTTATGCCATTGCACTTGGGAAGTCAGACGAATGGGGCAAACAGTTCAAGGCTGAAGCTATAGAACCGTACTACAAAAAGTCAGGATACTATGTCAGCGGGTATCCTTTTTACCGATTGGGATATGTGGCCTTGATATCCTCGACCTTCCAAACAGCATCTGTACCACCTTCTGCAGCTGGAGGTGCTTCTGGCGGTGGTTTCTCCGGAGGAGGCGGTTTCTCTGGAGGAGGAGCCGGAGGAGGTGGAGGTGGTGGTTGGTAGTACCTGCTATATCTATAAGCATAATTTGTGATTACGATTTGATCGTCGCGATCACGTTGTCCATTTTTTCATTCGGTACGGTGAGAGACAAAACGTATTGCTCTAATTTCCATTCACCTTTTCTTTTTTGAAATACGCCAGATCCGCGACAAGTACCCATCCATGTGTCGAGTAATTCATAAAACCACGCCACATTTCCTGATTGAGCTAACTCAACTGTACGATTAGTGGCCTCAAAGGACCAAGTTTCACCCTTGTCAAAATACGGTTGTGCAAAAGATTGAAATGCCTCGACCGACCATATCTCTGAAGCATCAGTTCCAATATATTTACCCTGCTCACTGAAAAGCGAGAAATAGGCCTTAAAATTGGCTGAAGCCGCATCTAGATGCCATTGGTCCAGTTGCCGATTGATGATTGCCTTATCGTCTTGTTTTTCTGAATTTGAAGGTTCTGATAAAGGAGAACAAGCAAATATTGATAATAGTAGCAAAAATGGTAGATAATTGGACATCATTTATTATTTATCTATTCTAATCATTTTTGATGATGTGATTCTTTTGGGGTAGGCCGGGTGAGTGGCACTACAATTTCCTTGGCGTTCACAAATGCTCCATTTGTACCTAATGAAGCAAATGATTCATCAAAACCAGAAGTCTTCTTACGTGTACATTTTTTCTTTTTCCAATGCGGAATAAATTCATTTCTTACTAACATAACAGAACTATTTGTACATAAGTTAGCAAGAATGGTTCCAATTATTATCCCAAAAGTGTGAACAGATCAAATGAATGAGTCAAATGTACCACTGACAAGTTAATCTACCTTTCTTGACTAAATTCAATAATCAAAACCGCTAATTGACTATTAAGTCCCATAACTGGGGTTGCTGCAAAAGGTGAACCTTCTTTCTGTTTCACAACAACCTCATTTGTGGAATAAAGTTCTTTATGGCCAAATGTCGCCGTTTCATCTTTTTTATTCGTACTGAGTATGATTTTACCTGTTTGGTGGTTGACCAGCATCACACGCTCTACTGTCGGCTGTTTGAGCATCTGCAGAAAGTATTGATTAACTTGATCATTATTGTCATCAATCAATTCACTGCGTACAGCAAGAGCTAATGTCTGGGTAACCTCCTCGTTTTTGAGTGTTTTTAATTCCTGAAGTGTTGTCTGATGGGATTGTTTGAGTGCTGATAATTTCTGTTCATGTTCCTTTTGCAGTTGACCGTTTGCCACCCATCCCCAGAGAATACTGACGATCAATAATAATGCTAAAAAAAGTTTGACGAAATGCTTTTTCCAAAACGGTGGAGTTGTTTTGTCTTTTTGATCTAAACTTTTTTTGGAAGTCGTTTCCTTCTTGGTCGGTGTATTCTTCTTAGCTGTCATAGTATTAATCTACTTTTTTTAATATTAAAACACCCTCTCTGGACTCTAAAATGAGTCGGTTACCTTTAAAAGAATAGTGTACTGAATGATTGCGCAGGATCGATAAAATCGTTTTTTCAATAGCTGAAGTTTGAGCGCAATACATTTTGGTAGCACCGAGAGGGTTTAAGTTCATTTTATTGTAAGAGAATTGAATAGGTGCTGTCACTTGATTACATCCTGCAAACCCACTAAACGACTTATCTTTTAAATTAATTTCAAAATGAGGAATGTCTTTGGGGAATTTTTCAGGGTTCAATTTTTCATCATTGATAGATTCAACAGCCCAGATATCATGAAGTTTAGGGTTTCCTCTGTAAAAACCACACCCTGAAAAGTTGTCGCCTTCTTTTTCATTTTCTGGTCTAATGAGGATATCTACTTTTTTGCCATTTTCCTGACAATCTACTATGTCAATGCTTACGCGAACATAAATATTAGAATTGGAAGCAAAAATGGAAACCACATCTGCACCCTGAGCAACGTGCGTTTCTTGAATTTCACCCTTGAATTGAATTCCTTCTGAGGTCGTAAAATAAAGCGTTTCATCCCATTGAACTGACAAATCCCAAGAAGATTCAGGACCCTCAGCATAAAAATCGACGAGATTCCTGGAGGGATGTTTGACGTCTTCATCTGTCATAGTTTCTATTGATGTGTTTTTTGAATTACTGCAGGCTGCCATCAATGCTAATAGCATAATAGCAATAATTCGATAATAATTTTTCATGTCCTAAAGTTTATCGTTTATTGAGTTTGATTCAACGCTCTTAAATGTAGTTGTTTTTATCGAGATTTAACCATTCCAAGGTTGAATTTGCAAATATATTTTCAATATCAGTATTAGACAGATCGCTCTCTTCAATAAATTCACCTATTGTTAAATCACCTAAAGGGAATGGATAATCAGAACCAAGACATACCCTTTTGCTGCCTTGAGCTTTAAGAATATATTTTAACATATCGATATCGTGAGTAATACAGTCGACCCAGAATTTACCTAGATAATTGCGTGGGTTTACGTTGTTGTCCACGGCAACCAAGTCTGGTCGACAATTGAATCCGTGTTCGATACGTCCAATTGTTGGAATAAATGAACCACCTGCGTGTGAAAAACAAACCCTGAGGTTGGGAAGTCGTTCCAGTGTTCCGCTGAAAATAAGCGAACAAGCTGCACGTGAGGTTTCTGCAGGCATCCCGACAAGCCAGGGTAACCAGTATTTGCGCATATCATCAAAGCCCATCATTTGCCAGGGGTGAATCATAACGGCCATACCCAGTCGTTCACAAGCTTCAAAGATAGGGAAGAAGCGGTCTTCACTAAGGTTTTCATTGTTGATGTTGGAACCAATTTGTATACCGACCATCCCTAATTTATGAATTCGTTCCAATTCACGTATAGCTAAATCCGTATCCTGCATAGGAATCGTCCCTAATCCAATGTAATTTTTTGGATAGCGATCCATTAAATCGATAATATGATCATTTAGGAACTGACTTACTTCGAGACCATGTTGTGGTTTGGCCCAATAGCTGAACATCACGGGAATGGTACATACTACTTGAACCTGTGTGTCATGTTGAGCGTATTCCATGATACGTACTTCCTCATCCCAGCAATTTTCTTTGATCGTTCTAAAATACTGTCCTCCCTGCATCATGTCGGCTGAGACGTCATCTTTTTCTTCAAGGAAAATAAAATCTCCATAACCAAACTTTTTTGTCCAGTCAGGCAGTTTTTTCGGAATGATGTGCGTATGCATGTCAATTTTGAGCATAACCGTTGCTTTTAAGTTTGTGGCGTGAAAATATAAATTTTTGTCGAATTAATAGTTAAATGGAATAGCAATGGTAATTGATAGGGAAGGGTGAACGAGGTGATCATTTCTTATCGAAATAGACATTTAGATGTTCAAAAAAAGACAGCACTAGGCAGAATGAGATAGTTATTTATCATAAATTTGTTATTATGAAGTTCGTAAATATTCTTGTTATTAGTTCTCTTCTGCTGGGCGCTTGTGGTCCAGCGCGTCATGTCGTACCGCTTGAGCACAAAGAAAATGCAGTAAGCGCTAGTTTTGGCGGGCCGCTCGTCGATGTGCCTGGAGTCGCCACACTGCCTCTGCCTTTTACTTCGGTAGGCTATGCACGCGGACTAACCCCGAACATAACAGTCGCTGGAAATTGGTATTCTACGAGTGCTCTTTTTGGAGTGGCACAGTTTGATGCAGGTGCATCTATTCGGATGCTCGAATCGGTTAATCATCGCCATGGTTTTTCAACGTACATTGGATCGAATTTAGCTGTGGATGTTGTAGAAAGTACTACGAAGCTGTGGCCTCAGTTAGACATGCATTATTACTGGAGGTATAATCGATCGGAACAAGTCCAGTCTGATATGTTTAATAAAAGTAATCGCCCCGTTTCGAATCTCATTTATGCAGGAATTGGCTCCTGGTGGGAGCTAAGTGGCACGAAAGCTCATGGTCAGGAGCAAAAAGATTTTGTTGTTCCCATGCTCAATATTGGACATAATCTTAACTGGAAAAGGTGGTCTTTCAAAACAGAATTAAAATTGATAGCCCCTTTTTCAACCAATAATAAACTCGTTGTAGATTACAAAAGTGTGATGGGAGATCGCGGCGCTACGGGTGTTTTTTTAGGATTAACCAGAACTTTTTAAAATACACGCTATGAAGTATATAATGTTTGTTGTCTTAATAATAACTTTAATTTCATGTCGAAAGCGATTGGACGGGTTTCTGTTTAATAATAGTGCCATTTCTGTCTATCAGCTGGACGAATACTCAGGTGAAACAAGTTTGGATTTACCAGATGGATATGATGTACCTTTAACTTCGATTTATGAATTTCAATACAAAATTGATGACCAAGGAGAGCAGTTAGATGTTCATGCCAGATATGTAGGAGATACATCAACTATTGATGAAGATACGATTATTCTCTATTGCCATGGGAATCGCGATCACATGGATTATTATTGGTCTCGTCAAAAACTATTGAGTCACCTGGGGCAATTTGGACGATATGGTGTTTTAATGTTTGATTATCCGGGATACGGTTTATCTCAGGGTGAACCGTCAGAAGCAAATATGTATTCTTCTACAGCAGGTATGCTTCGATGGTTAAAAGATAAAGGTTTGACGAGTGAACGACTCGTGATGTATGGTTTTTCCTTGGGAAGCGCTCCGGTTTGCGATGTCACGAGCACGATTAGCTACCCGCTCCGTCCTCGTAAAATCATATTGGAAGCGCCCTTTGCAAGTAGTGAAGTCATGGTACAGGACGCTTCAGTAGTCGCTATGCCGGGAAGTTTTTTTACGGATGCTGATATTAATAATGCTGACAAAGTGAAACTCAGCGATGCCCCGTTGTTATGGATGCATGGTATTGATGATAATTTTTTGTCTATTGATACGCATGGAAGTGTTGTATATGATCGTCACAATGGTCCTTGGAAAAGGGGTGAACGCGTTGAAGGCGCTGACCATGAAGGTGTTCCAGTTTTTATGGGCCTAGCAGAATACAACGCTTCAATTCTCGATTTTATAACAACGCCGAATTAATTTTAAATACAACGAGTAAATAAGCAACCTTAACAGAATATAAAGCGTCTGTTAAATAGAAAACAAGAATTATAAGAATTAATGAAAAAGATAATAACAACACTCGCATTAGCAACAGCTACCTTTTTTACAGGTCATGCTCAGAATACCGTATGTTTAGGTAATTCGATTACTGTGTGCGCTGGCGATCCTGTAACCATAGATGTTTGTGGAGCAGGAGTAGGTTCTGGTGTCGTTAGTTTAAACAATCCGAACTCTTATAATCTGGGGGATGATGATTTTACTCCTTTGATTAATTTAGGTTTTAATTTTACTTTTTATGGAAATACCTATAACCAAATTACTGTTGGCGATAATGGTGTTGTAAGCTTCAATGCTGCAAACGCTAATGGTTATTGTTCATGGGTGGTCGATGCATTACCGTCAAACACAGCCTCTGTTGAAAATTCTATTCTAGTGCCATGGCAGGATTTATTCGGTCCAGCTGGAGGGACTATTTATTACGAGACGATTGGAACTGCTCCGAATCGTATTGGAGTCATTTATTATGACGGATTATCGATGTTTTCCACGGCTTGTCAAACCCCTAATCAATGTTATACCGGTGGAATCCTTCTCTATGAAGGCTCGAATCGTATCGAGACGCACATTTCAAATAAAACGACATGTGCCAGTTGGGGGTCTGGAACAGCTACGCATGGCGTGAACAATATTGATGGCTCAGTAGGTCAAGCAGTTCCTGGTAGAAACAACACAGTTTGGACAGCTCAGAATGATGCCTGGGAATTTGTACCGACTTCACCAACCAACTATAACATCAATCAAATTCCTTATCAAATTGTAACCACTTCAAATAATAATGGAATTGTTTGGGAGGATACGCAAGGAAATTCCTATCCCTATAATGGTGGGACTTTGAATACGAATGCTACTGCAGATACTGTTGGTTATTTCCTATCCAGTTCTACTTGTGGTGTTGGTGTTGGAGCTGTTTCTGATACGGCATGGGTCAATGGTGTGAGTATCAGTGTGGCTGCAAATGGTGTTGATGATGAATGTACACAAGGTATTGGTGAAGCTAGTGCCATTGCAAATGGTGGTGATGGACCATATACTTATCAGTGGGACGATCCAGGGAACCAGACGGGATCTATAGCAACGGGTTTGTTTGCGGGGACATATACTGTTACTGCAACTGACGATAATGGATGTCAAGCTTCTACAACCGTCACTATTGGAGATAATCCGATCTCATTAAGTACTACAAATACACTTGTATCCTGCCCTGGAGGAAGTGACGGTACTGCAACGGTTACAATTACACCAACGCCTGCAAGTGCTACTTATGATTGGTACGATGCAGGTAATCAAACGACGCAAACGGCAACAGGTTTATCAGCGGGTACATACAACGTTGCAGTTGAGACAGCTGTTGGATGTCAGGATACTGCAACAGTCACTATCGATGAAGTTCCGCCAATTAGTATTAATGTGGTTAATACTTCTGATGTTACTTGTAACAGTGCTAGTGATGGTACAGCAACAATCCAGGTGAGTGATGGAACGTCTCCATACACTTATGATTGGACAGGTTCAACTTCTACATCGGCATCAGCTACGGACTTATCTGCTGGTACAACCACAGTGACTGTTACTGATGATAATGGTTGCACAGAAACTGTGGATATTACGATTGACGAACCTGATGCGCTTCAAATTACGGCAATGATGAAAGATACCATTATTTGTGAAGGAGATGATGTTACGCTCGAAGTTCAAGGTAGTGGAGGGAGCAGTGCATATGATTTTACATGGACAAACAATGGAACAAACGTAGGTAGTGGAAATTCCATTGTAACCACACCAACGTCAGACAATGCTGAGTATTGTGTTACCTTTTCAGAACAATGTGGTTCACCTGAGACTGATTCGTGTGTAACTGTCCGTTTTCCAGACCCTGTGAACCCTTCCATTAATCCTAGTACTACAGGTGGATGCTTCCCCGTTGAAGTGACTTTTGATAACACTACTAATACGAATGAATCAATTGATTATACGGTGTTTGATTTTAATGATGGTACAGTCGATACAGTTGGAGGTCTTGATGCTGTGGTGCATGAATTTGGAAAGGGAATGCACGATGTTACAATGCAGCTTACTTCGGATCGTGGATGTACTTACAAAACGACATTCACTGATTTGGTGGAAGGTTTTGATTACCCTAAAGCTGAATTTTATGTTAATCCTAATCCTGCAACGGTTTTTGAACCTACAGTTGATGCATTCAGCCAGTCTGGTAATGATATTATCAGTTATCAGTGGATTGCTGATGGAGCAGAGCCTTCTATGAGCACAGCTAAGGATCCAACATTCACTTACCCTGAAGAGGTGGAGAATCACGATTTATTTCTAGTGGTAGAAAACAGTAACGGATGTAAGGATACCTTGAAACGCGTTGTGCGTGTTCAGAATGACGTAATTCTTTATGCACCAAACACGTTTACACCGGATGGAGATGCGTTTAATGAAACGTGGCGCGTACACATTGAAGGCATCGACGTTTATGATTTCGAGCTCGAGATCTATAACAGATGGGGAGAATTAATTTTTGAATCGCATGACCCCGATGGAGCATGGGATGGTACTTATGGTGGAAACCTCGTCAAGGACGGAACTTATATCTGGAAAATTCGCGCTGTGGATCAGGAGAATGATAATAAATACGAATTTAAAGGATTTGTCAACGTATTGAGATAATACTACCGCGTTTCTCAAGTATTACAACAAAAGCTGTTTGCATTATGCAGGCAGCTTTTTTTATGTACTTTTATGTATAATTCACTTCTAAAGTTATCCTATGAGCGATCGCGTTAAAAATCAAGTTGTTTCAAATCACTTCAAGAAAAGTCAGGATTTTTTCGCTAGTGATCTCATTTTTCAAACCTATTTGAAAGATCACATTTCAGTTGAAGCCTATCAGATCATTAGGCCCTACCTCGAATATACGGGCAAAATGGCCGCTTCAGAGATGGATCAGCTATCGCTCGATGCTGATAAATACCCGCCCAAATTGGAAAAACGTGATTTTTTTGGAAAAACTGTAGATCGTGTAAAATTTCATCCTGCTTATGATCGTCTGCTAAAGATTGCAGTTGAATCAGGTATGTTTTCACTGAAATGGCAACCCGAACTACGAGAGCTATTAGACAATCAACGGCATCGAGCTGGTTTTGCTTCAGGATATCTGTACGCATTGTCAGAATTGGGGCAATATTGCCCCTTATGCATGACAGATGGAGTTGCGCGATTGATTGATTTGCACATGGCTCAAGATGACCGGGAAAGGTTGCTGCCGAAAATTGCAACCTCCAATTTGAGAGAACTCTATACAGGAGCTATGTTTCTGACTGAAAAATCAGGAGGTTCTGACGTGGGTAGAAATATCGTAAAAGCTAAGAAAATTGATGGTGATCGCTATAAATTGTACGGCGAGAAATGGTTTTGCAGTAATGTGAATGCAGAACTCATTTTTGCGCTGGCACGAACTGACGAGAACAAAACGGGAACACAAGGATTATCAATCTTTTTGATTCAAAAGAATACTGCGAATGGTCATGATAATCCGTTACCTATAGTGCGTTTGAAAGATAAATTGGGTGTTCGGTCCATGGCAAGTGCAGAATGTATGCTGGAGGGCACTGAAGGTCGACTTATCGGAGAGGAGTTTAACGGTTTTAAAATTATGACCGATATGATCAATTTATCGCGACTTTACAATGCTGTTGCTGCTATTTCAGGTGCTCGTCGTGCTTTGATTGAAGCTTATACATTTAATTTATATCGAACAAGTTTTGGTAAAAAAGCAATTGAACATGCACTCATCCGTGATAAACTGTGGGAATTAGGTTCGCTTCATGTAGCGGGATTTTATCTTACCTGGAATACAATTGAAATGTTAGACCGTGCAGATGCAGGTGATGAAAAGGCGCAGGCGCTCAATCGCTTTTTAACTCCAATGACAAAGAAATGGACTGCCGAAAAAAGTGTTTATATCGTTCGCGAAAGTATGGAGCTTATGGGGGGGATTGGCTACATCGAAGATGGAGTAATGCCAAAAATTATGCGCGACGTTATGGTTCTTCCAATATGGGAAGGTGCTGGTAATATTATGACGCTCGATATGTTGCGAGCAACTTTAAAGTCAGATGGCTTACAGGTCATGCTCGAAACTATCCGTAACATTGCGTCTACGAGTGCAGAACACGGGACATTTCTAAGGAATAAACTAAATGCAACAGAGCAGGAGATCAAATCTTTACATTCGAATGAACAAGAAAATATGGAATTAAAAGCAAAATACCTGTTTGAGCAATTAACGACACGCTATCAATTAGCATTGCTGGTGGATGAATGTAACGATGAAACCATTAGTTGGATCAACCCAACTATTGATTATTTGAAATTAGAAATAACAAAACAAAATCCTGAGGGCTGTTTGAGTACAGAAGAAATTAAAGGATTGATGGGGTGGAAAGTGTAAAAAAAGTGGGGTAAGCTACTTGCATCGCACCGCTACAACCTCTTACCCTTGCTACGTTCCCGTCCTGGGGGATTCAGAGGGAGCTGGTCGTACAAGACTTACCCCGCGGCAAAAGTAATAATTAGATTTTGTTTAACAAGCATAGAAAGGCTTATTTAGCATTTTTTTCGGCAAAAGTTTTCAGCACGTGCTCTACAGAATTGGTGTTTGAATAGAAAGAAAGAATTTGATGTAATACCTGATCCACGGAAGCGTCTGGACACGAAGCACCTGAGGTAATAATGATCTTATCTTTTTCCTTGTGGGGAAGAAAAGATTCTTTTTCAAACTCCTTCTTTTGTTGAATGTCAAATGCTTGAATTTTCTCGTTTTTCGCGATTTTATGAACTCCTTCAATAAAATAGGTAGGATATTTTTCTTCCAGTAGCTCCACTAAATGAGTGGTATTTGAACTGTTGTAACCACCTATAACTAAGGCGAGATCGGCCTGAGCTTCCATTAGGCCATAAGTTGCATTTTGATTATCGTTCGTTGCGTAGCAAAGCGTATCCCTCGTATCTGCAAAATGCGCTTTTAGATAATCAGCCCCATATCTATCGATCATCACATTTTTTACATAATCTGCTATTTCTTGTGTCTCGGAGGCGAGCATTGTTGTTTGGTTAACTACACCTACTTTCTTTAAATCACGTTCTGGTGAAAAACCGGCACTGTAGCGACCTTCGAAATGTTTAAAAAATTCAGCAGTTGGCAATTCATTAGTGATAAATCGCGCGAGTAGTTTTGTCTCTTCCAGGTTTTTTACCACTACAGAAGGGGCATTGGCCGCACTGTGCGAGAATGTCGCACGAGTTTCCTCGTGGTTATGTTTTCCATGTATGATGATGGTATGATCATCCTTACCCAATTTTTTAGAGCGATTCCAGACTTTCTCGACAAACGGGCAGGTCGTGTTGTATGCTTGAATATCAACACCTTTATTCTGCAAGAGTTGCTCAATTTCCAGGGTGGTACCGAAAGCGGGAACAATCACTACGTCATCCTTAGAGAGCTGGTCAAATGGAATTAATTCATTGCCCTCAGTATCTTGCAAAAAACGGATACCATGTGATTCCAGGTCTTCGTTTACAGCTGGATTATGGATCATTTGACTCAACAAATAAATAGCTTTCCCACGATTTTCTTCCAGTGCCTTATATGATATTTCGATGGCATTTTCGACACCATAGCAAAATCCAAAATGACGTGCAATATAGATTTCCACGGGGCCGAAGTCTAAAACAGTTGGCGTAAAATCTTTTTTTCGGGGGTCCAATGTTTTGCGAACTTTTTTGACCTCTGAAATAATCGGAGAACGGTAAAATGTCGGTATATCAAATTGTTTCATTTCTGGTAACTTTTGTACTTAACTAAACTAAAATTGGGCGATTTTGTTTTATTTTTTTGTTAATCGTGAGGTGCTAGATCTAAATTGTTGTCATGAATTGTTATGAAATGATTACCACGTGGGATAAAACCATGGTTCATGTAAAATTTTTGGGCATTGTAATTTTCATTATAGACGTCACACGATAATAAAGAACAGTTTTCTTCTCGACTCAGATCGTAAATATAATTCATCAGCTTATCACCAATTCCTTGTGAACGATATTCAGGTTGCACGATGAAGTTATCCATATCCATATATTTGCCACACCACAATTTCGTGCCCGTACTGATTCCTGCAATAGCGATCACTTTTTCTTGATGAAAAAAGGCCACTTGTCTGTAATGCACGGAACGCATTTCCCCTAATAAATTCATGTAATCATCCATCGAAAAATTATATGGATAGAGTTTACACAAAAGTGCGTACGACTTCTTCATGTCTTCAAGGTTGTCTAAAACAACTATTTTATTTTTCATTTTCTAGCTTCAGTTAAATGCGTTTCAAAAAGGTTTAAAATTCTTCGGTATTCGTCCGTCCAGGAAGAAGTTGTTTTAAATCCATGCGACTCTACGGGGTAACCGATGAGATTCCAATCCGTTTTCCCCAGTTCGATATAGCGTTGACTCAATCGAACCACATCTTGATACTGTACATTATTATCTTCCATACCATGCAACATCAAAAGTGGATCTGATAATTGATCAGCAAAATAAATAGGACTGCTTTGTTGATAGGCGAGACTGTCTAATTCCGGGGTATTGAGAATATTCGAAGTATAACCGTGATTGTAGTGAGACCAATCAGTGACAGAACGAAGTGCAGCGCCACATGCAAAGGACCCAGGGTGTTTTTGTAACGCCATTAGTGTAATAAACCCACCGTAGGAACCTCCATAGATCCCAACGCGGTCAGGATCAATAGCCTCTCTTTCAACGAGCCACGATTTACCATGCAGCTGATCTTCTAAATCTGCTCCTCCCATGTGTCGATAAATAGCAGTCCGATGATTTCGTCCATAACCAGCCGAGGCTCGATAGTCAATATCCAGCACCGTGAAACCCCGTTCTATGAGGAGGTGGTGAAACATATATTCGCGATAATAATTACTCCAGTAATGATGCGCATTTTGTAGGTATCCAGCACCGTGTACAAAAATTACAGCAGCACCATTGTGAAGACTGTCAGCAGGTCTGTAAACACGCGCGTTCGATTGCGTAGAATCCGAAGTTGAAATGGAGACAATTTCTGGTGAGATCCAGGGGTACGATGAAAACGATGGATTCAGTGAATTCGTGATCCGCTGAAGTTCCGTATTTTGCTCATTTTTAGCATAAAAAAGCTCCCATGGTTCATTGCTTTTTGAATGAAGAACGGCTAAATACACTTCATTAGGTCCTAAATGGACTTTGTGAGCGCCGCGTCCCGTGAGAATAGGAAACCATTTCCCCGTACGAATGTTTATACGGTGAAAGTTACGATCGCCAGGGTGCGTACGATTAGAAGTTATGTAGAATGACTTTTCGTCTGCACTGAGTTGCACATCATGAACTTCAAAGTTTCCTTTTGTTATAGCGCTTTTTTTGTGCGTTTCTAAATCATAAGTGTAAAGGTGTGCGTAACCTGAAACTTCACTTTGGAAGTAAATCTTTTTACCATCTTTAAACCATCCTGTGTTTCCACTTGAAGCGTTCCATGAACTAATTCCGGGTCCACCTATCCATGCGGTATCATGTTGATGATCTATTTCCTCTAGTTGCCCATTCCTATAATCGTAACTCGCTAACCAGCGATCTTTATTGTCAAAACTTCGAATAACAAAAAGTGCCCGATTACCTGCAGGTGAAAATGAAACGTTGTTAAAATGAAGGTTTTTGGGCGTTTTTAAAGTTAAATCTCGTTTATATTTCGAATAATAGGCTGGGGCGCGATCCAAACCGGTAAGATTCGAGAAGTGGAGTTGAAAAGTCGTATCCTCTTTAATAGCGTGTAAGAAGACCTTTTCTTCAGAGGGGGATACCGTGCCTACCTTCGGTCGTGCCTTTTTAACATGAGCGTAACCAGTACGATGGATGAATTGCATGTATTGGGTCAGCTTCGAATTTGTTTTTTTAGCCGTTCTAAAGATAATATACCTTTCGCTGGGATCAATTTGAACATTTTCCAGTTTACGGTCATTTAAATCAAGTTTTATGGGAAAAGGGGATGAACGTGTGTTTTCTTGTTGCGACGAAATATGCTCAAAGAGGATTTGTTCTTGTTGCTCTAAATAATTTTTTTCAGTAGCATCTTGTTCCTGAGAGAAATTCGTAATCTGTAAAAGTTGTGCTTTTTTACGATCAAACTTGTAAAGCTCATGATCTTTTACAAAATAAACAGTATTTGCATCATTGACATGTTGAAGGTTCCATTTGTTATCCGATGATGCAAAATGCTTACGTTTCACATTCTTCGCTGCATGAATACTATAAAGCGTGTTCATCTCTAAACCGAAGAAGTCGGGTTTAGCATCAGCATGCATTTCGACTCTCTCCGTTTTGTTAGCAAGGGTATCAATTCTGCTAGATGAGAGGTGGTACTGATATTCCAGCCGTTGACCATCATTTTGCTGCTGAGCGAAATAGATTGAACGGCCGTCTGCGGACCAAGCTATATCTTCGGGTGGGTGACCGATAAAATCGTACCCCTTCATAATTGTTTCCAATTGTAATTGAGCACATATTAACGATGACCAACAAATAAAAAACGACACTATAAAAAGAGCTCTCATTTTATATTTTTATTACGAAAATAGTGAAAGATTAATGAATGAATGCATGAATGGGATAAGTCACTGTTAGATGAATTAAGCATAAACAATGAAGATGGCTACTTGCAACAGGTTCATCATGAACTGTGACGTAAAAAGTTTTTTTGTGAACCATCATCGAGGCGTTCAATAGGGCGAATATGCTGACGAACGAGCACCCATCGGTCAGGGAATTGCTTGAGGTAGTAGGCGATTTTCGATTGATTCTTTTTGACCGCATCCGTTATTGCAGGTGGCGTGACTGGTGTGTCGAGCGATTTTGCAATATTCTTGGCATTCAATGAATCGCTTCGTCGTTCTACGCGCTTCGCCGCAGTTTCATATCGATCGAGTAGTGCGATGACTTTATCTTTTTCCCGGACCGTTGGTTTACTATTTTCTGGAATGGTAGATTGACCTTTAATTAACGCATCTGCAAATGCTAATGTTAAATCGATTTTTTCAGATTCCAGATTGACGTGATAAGCCACAGTTACCATTTTCTCCAGATAGGATTTAATCTGGTCAATGCTCAGTTGTTGCTTTGCAAAATAATGCACTAACTCATCATGAATGATAATGGAACGTTGCATTTCATGTTCCATGGGTTCAATGAATTCTTTCAAAATGCTTCGAATGGCTGAACTATAAAGTTGTTCGGAAGTTTCGAGTCGATCTTTGTAATCGTTGATACGCTTATTTTGTTCGCTATGTTGGCCACTGATACCACTCAAAATTGATTGTTCTTCAATGGCGCGCTCGTATTCCGCATGCAAAATGGAAGAAAGTAGATTTTGCAGTACTTTTTTTTCTTGTGTACTGATACCATCAAAAGCAGCGTTAATGCTCCTCAGGAAAATGTTTTGTGGAAATTCAATGGCAATCACATCCTGGTAAGTATCGTAAACCGAAGGAAAGGTTAAAACGAGTGTATTCAAATTCGTTTCATCGTCAAAAGATAATTGATCTACTGATTTATCGGGAGTATCAAATGGATAGAAATGATCCAACCAAAAAGTACCAGTCGATTTTTGACGCCACTTTTGGAGGAAGATACGTTGCTTTTCTGGATCGAGCTGATTGCTGAAGGTGGTATGGAATTGATTGTTTGCATCAGCCCAAATCGCATGGAAAGTAGTTACACCGGGTAAAAAATCCGGAAGTCGACTCAATAAATAATTGATGGGATGATATGTACCAGCTAAACGTATCACTTAAAATTTTAATTCAAAAAATTAAGTTACTTAATTAAGTTCAAATATACAACTTAATCAGTTATTTCCGCTTAATTTATCTTTAAACACCTCTTATTTCTCTCAATTTTGTATTAAAACTGGAAGATATGACATTAACATTATCAGAAGAAGATCGCGAGGTATTAAATGAATGGTACGAAGAATTGTTAGAAATTAAGCAAGAAGTACTAAGAAAATGCTTAAATAGCTTAATTGTTACTTATTACCATAGTATTGCTTTTGCCAAGAGTTTTGAGGATTTTTCACCGGCCAATGTCCGCAGAGAAGGTTTGATAACAATATTAACCAGGCGTGCATTGCAATTTTTTGGATTGAATATAGATCAGGAATCGTGTTCAAAAAAGAAAAAACATAAAAAATATCGTGCTTCCTTATCGCAGTATCTTACCAGAAGTAATGGTGTTCGTTTGGGGCGTAGAACATTAAAAATGACTGTATTTCCGTTTTACTTGCTCTTATTACTGCTCATTTATCTCAAAAAACCCGAAAAAAATGTAAAAAACAAGTACAACCCATAACTAACTGTTTAGCAGTAGTATAAGTTGTGGTTGTTTATTTTTCACTTTACATTTTTGTTGAGAAATGTGATTTTTTTTCAAAAAATTTGAAACCTATTGTTAGTCAAGTCGTAACACCTTCAGATTTTAAAATGAAATGGTCATGATAGGAACTACGAATTTTATTGGACAGGATGCCGTTCAACTGGCAAAAAAACAATTGGAACGTCATATAGAACGCGGCGCGTCTAGTCAATTGAGTATTTTTGAAGTAGCTAAATTGATGGACGTCGTTCGACAAGCACCGCCAAAGAAGAAATGTGATCACGAATCGCTCTTTTTTGGTTTTTCTGCAAACTAATATTAAGAAGGAAATTATAAGCGACGGGAGGTTCAATCCTCCCGTTATTCATAATTTCGAAACAGTCCATTTGATCTTGATCAAACCTTGGCGTTTCATTTATACTTTTTAGTGACTTATAGATTAGAGGTCTATGAATGCAAGTGGAATGTTGGCCCAATCTTTTCAGACCTATTGAATCCATCCTGAACTATTCAAACTGTTGGGTTTGTCAAGAGCTAACAAGCTACATGGGTATGAGCTATCAATTCCACCGTTTATACCTTTAATATCCGTATCGGATACCTGAGCAGCAGGGTTCTCACCAGAACTATCATTATCTGTGATGCGTTTATCGTCGTGACTAATCATGTTGATAAGAGTCGCTGAAACAGTTCGTTGTTTATGCGTTCAGCAATAATGCTGTCAATCCTCATGAGGTTGAAGTGAATCAATCAGTAATCTCATTTATAACACACTTCATGAAGCTGTATAGTTTCATTCGAATCTCACCATCTTGGTTCTTACTCCTTTATCATTAGCCCTGTGAATGCATTCGAATCTTGAATGGTGTAGGGGGGGAGGAATATTTAAGACTTACTAGTAATTATGTTTAACAGATAATTCACTGTGCTCATACAATCGTGATGTGAACCTGTTATATGCTTAATTTCAACACGTGAACTTATTGGTACATACTAAATTCAAATGCCAAATAAGGGAGTAACAAAAGATCAATCGCGAGCCACGAAGTTTTCTAAAAGAGCTGTTGCTTGTAATAACATCATACTGAAAAGAGAGAATGAAAACTGTTTACATAAATAAATAGTCTATCAGAAACAAAAGTTACAAAAGTGAACATTTAATGGATCAGTTCATTTGTGTAGTTTACATTAATAGACTATCTTGCACACAAATTAAATACAAATGTCAATTAAAGCACGTTTACAACTAGTGATGAAGATGAATAATCTTTCAAATGCAGCATTTGCAGATAAGATTGGCGTACAACGTTCCAGTATATCCCATGTTATTGCCGGGCGTAATCGTCCGAGTCTAGATTTTTTAGAAAAGACATTGAAAGCTTTTCCTCGTGTTGATGCCCACTGGTTGATAACAGGTGAACAGAGTAAGTTAAAGCCACAGCAGGACATTGTTGATACTGACGTGGAAGCAACGTCTACATCTTCAGCAGCAAACACAGGTGCACCGGATGTACAGGAGCGTGATGAGAAAGCTACTGCTAAAGGTGTTCAGATCATTGAAAGAATAGTCGTTTTCTATACGGATGGAACTTATGAAGAGACAGTGCCTAAGACTTGATCACACCAGATCCTATGAGCTGCTCGTCATCGTAAAAAGCACAAAACTGTCCAGGAGTAATACCGCGCTGTAATTCATCAAACAACACATAAATGCCGTCGGATTTAGCAATGAGCACCCCTTGCTGAAGGGATTGACGGTAACGGATTCTGAACAGGTATTTACGTTGTTCTCCTGGTTGAATGACGTACTTTTCGTTCGTGTATGTAATGGTCAAATAATCAATTTTTAAAGCTATTCTATTTAAAGCTTTATGTGAAGATTTTTGACCGGAATAAACAATGTTTTGATCAGTATCAGTTTGGATTACAAAAGAGGGGTTGGGGCGCCCGCCTATATGTAAGCCTTTACGCTGTCCGATCGTGTAAAAATGAGCGCCACTGTGTTCAGATACCTTTATTCCATCACTGGGTTCAAAAGAAAAGGGTGTTGCGAGCGACTCTACATGATCAACAGCATGAGGTAATGCGTGATAAGTCTTTAGTTGTGAGTGATCTTCGGGGATTTCAATAACATCCCCTTTTCTGGCAGCCAGCTGCTGTTGAAGAAAGTCGGGTAGACTAATTTTACCAACAAAGCACAAACCTTGAGAATCTTTTTTGTCTGCAGTGATTAATCCTTCTTTTCGTGCTATATCTCGTACCTCAGATTTCTGAAGGTGACCAATTGGAAATAGTGCTTTTTGAAGTTGTGCTTGTTGCAATTGACAAAGAAAGTAGGACTGATCTTTATTGCGATCTTTACCGGCGAGTAGTTGAACTGAACCGTCTGCTGCTTTAGCCGTCCGGCAATAATGGCCTGTTGCAACGTAGTCCGCTCCCAGACTTAAGGCTTGATCCATAAAAACATCGAATTTGATTTCGCGATTACATAAAACGTCAGGGTTGGGGGTACGACCATTCGCGTATTCGTCAAACATGTAATCGACGATACGGGTTTTATACGCTTCACTTAAATCAATGACTTGAAACGGTATGTTTAAACTGTTGGCAATGAGTAATGCATCATTAGAGTCATCAATCCAGGGGCAATCGTTGGAGAGCGTGACGCTTTCATCGTGCCAGTTTTTCATAAACAGACCAATCACCTCGTATCCTTCTTCTTTTAAAAGGTATGCAGCCACACTGGAGTCAACACCTCCTGATAAACCAACAACAACTCGCTTCATAGTTCTTAAATAAGGCGCAAAAATAGCGAAGTTTGAAAGAGAAACAAAACAAAGATAGTGTTACATAAGTGAATATGTTTGTAGAGTTAACTTGTTTAGATTTATATATGTAAACTATTATGAGTAGTGAAAGTGTGCGTATAGTTTCATTTGTAAACATATTTATTTCACGTTAATCGATCTTGAGCTTACCGTTTGGATCATAATTTAATCTTAAACTCACGTTATCCAGATTTAGACACAGGGTTATTGCGATTAAAACAGCTTATAAAAATTAGATTTATTATTTTCGTAGTGTATGAAGAAGCGATCGTATATATTTTTATTGCTTTGTCTCTTGTATGCTGTCTCTAGTCACAGTCAATGCGAAGAGGTTTATTTGTCTGGTCGTGTTTCAGACACATTAAACAATCAGCGGTTTTATAATCTAATGGTTATTAATTTGACTACACAACAAGGTGTTTTTGGTCAACCGTCAGGAAAGTTTGGTGTATACGTCAATCCAGGGGATGAAATTGCATTTTCAGTAGAGGGTTACGATCGCGTTTCGATAATCGTTCCGGAAAGTGATAGTTGTAATATAGATACGAACGTAGTTTTACCCAATCGCGTTCAGGAGATATCGAGTGTCGAGGTACGCCCGATAAAATCACTGGAAACGATTCGGGAGGAGCGGGAAGAACTAAGTATGCGAGAAACGCGCACCGTTACAGGAGTGAATGTTTTACAGAGTCCGATAACGGCGCTTTATGAACGATTCAGTCAAAAAGCGCAATCCAAAAGAAAGGTAGCGGAAATGGAGCATCAAGACAACATTAATGCCGTGCTCAAAGACTTACTTCGTCTCTATGTTTCCTATGATGTGGTCTATCTCGAGGAGGACGAATTCGAGTCTTTTGTTTATTTCCTGAATATCGATGAAGATTTTTTACGTACTGCGACGGATTATCAATTGATCACGTACATCAAAGACAAGCTTGAGCATTACAAATCCATGAATCCAGAAATTTTCCCGAACCGATAAAATAACTAATCGTCTTTGTTGCGTTTTTTGCGCGGACGAAGGACACGTCTTTTTACGACGTTAGCGTCTCTCACAACCTTTTTGGGAGCTGATTTACTACGTTCTGAAGGACGTTCTTTTGTGGAAGTGTTCGTGTTTTTACGATCACCTTTTGGAGTGGCAATCTTTACATCCAGCTTTCGTCCTTTCACTTCGAAACCGTTAAGCGCATCTATGGCGTTGATTGCTTCGGAATTATCTTCCATCTCGATATAGCCATAACCTTTTGAACGTTTTGTCTCTTTATCATACACCACATGGGCATAACTCACTTCGCCAAACTGGGAAAAGGTGGTTTTAAGATCGTCTGAGGTAATGCCAAAATCAAGGTTGGCAATGAAGATATTCGTCATAATGGTAACTCTATAAATATAAACGAGACAAAATTAAAGCTTTTGAATCAAACAAAAGATAAATGAACTCATTTTTTGTATAAAATCCATTGATCTGTCATCGAGGACAGAGTGTTTAACTGTAAAATCCAATGACTATTTATGGGTACAAACCAACGTTTCGTTCAAATAGACATGATTTCTTTAAATCGGATTGCTTGTCTTCGCGATATTTCAATGGATTCTTCCTCGCTAATAAATACTTTTAATCCGCCATTGAACCAGTTTTCAATGCGATCAATCCATTTTAGATTAACGATATATTTACGATTGGCACGGAAAAAATCTTCGGCGCTCAACCGTTCTTCTAACGCGTTCAAGCTTCTCAATATCATAGGATGATTGTTATTGAAGTATACTTTTACATAGTTGCCCTGACTTTCAAAATAACGGATTTCAGACAGCTGCGGATAATAACATTTTTCACCATCTTTAATAAAGACGCGATCTGCATTCGTTAATTTGCGCTCTTTTCTGCTGTTTTCTACGCGTGATTCAAACTCTTCCTCTTGTTGAGAAGTTAATTTTTCAACAGCCTCTTTGAGTCGCTCTGGTTCGACAGGTTTGAGCAAATAATCCAGTGCATTCACATTAAACGCTTCAATGGCATGCTCATCATAAGCAGTGACAAAAATAACTTTTGGGATTTCTTCGAGGTGCTTAAGCATTTCAAAACCATCCATTTCTGGCATTTGAATATCTAAAAAGATGACATCGGGTTGATGTTCCTTGATGAGTGCAATAGCCTCTTTGGCATTAGCAGCTTCATCAATTACCTCAACATTGCTCGTGTGTTCGTCCAATAAATGCTTGAGCTCTGTTCGCGCAAGCCGTTCGTCATCAATTACCAGTGCTTTCATCATCTCTTTTTTTCGTTTCCAATTCGTTAATCCATACTGTGGCTATAACAAAGCTATCTTTATTTTTTATGGTAAATCCGGCATTTTTGCCGTACTGCAATTCCAATCGTCTTCGTGTATTTTCTATTCCCACACCACCTAAGTGGTTTTCATCATACTGAGCTCCTGTATTGATCACCTGGAGATAAATCTTAGCTTCTTCGCGAAACGTTTGTACGATCACCTCGCCTCCTTCAGATTTCTTAGAAATACCGTGGTTAAGGGCATTTTCTGTT
>CAJXMN010000046.1 GCA_913056215.1 uncultured Flavobacteriales bacterium
GAGTACTATTAGGCCTGCTTCGACCGTGTGAGTATACGGTACGATATAGCATGACACATAATCTCGGTGTCGATGTCGGTGGCACGTTCACCGACGTCATCGTCTTCGATCAGGAGACGCACGAACTGACCATCGACAAGGTGCTCTCGACTCACTTCAAAACAATGCAAAGGTTGTTGACTACACTGCTGATGTTATTGGAAAATTGGTCGATGAGTCCAACACAATTACTACAGAGTGGTCTTCCTATCAGTCGACCTTCAACAACTCAACGGGAACCTCTTCGACCAGTGCATTTTCGAAGTTGATCAATGAATACAATCGCGATTTTGAACTGGCCAAAACGGCAAAAGTGGGAGTTCCTCTGGGTAAGCAAAGCCTCGATGTTCCGCTGCCTAATTATGTTGAAGCGCGATATGGAGATCTGTCATTCGACCTATTGAGAGCTAGTCTTGTTGCTTTGAAAAAGGTGTACAATGGACAATCTTTTGAGACGGGCAATGATGGTGTAGGAATGGATGATTATTTGGTACATCTTGAGGAAAACGATCTCGACAACATGATTGATTCAGGTTTTCAGGAAATGATTGATAAAACTGATGAGTTTTCGATGACGTTGGAAGATGCCCTGGAAAACGACACCCAGCGCATGAACGAATTATACAACATGCTTCAAGGTCAGGTTGTTCACATCAAAACGGATATGACATCGGCTTTTGGGGTTTTAATTACCTATCAGGATAATGATGGGGACTAATGCAAAAGCTATTGAATAAAAATATATCAAAGGCCTTATTCAGTAGTGTCAATATTGCTCCATTGGTGGTTTTTCGAATCATCTTTGGAGCTTTGTTGTTATATGGATCGATACGCTTTGTGGCGAAGGGTTGGGTGCATGAGCTGTATGTGGCCCCAGATTTTTATTTCGGCTATCTAGGGTTCGAATGGGTAAAACCACTACCAGGCTCCTGGATGTACCTGCCTTTTATTTTGATGATAATTGCCGCGTTACTCATAATTCTCGGTTGGAAATACCGTTGGTCTTGTTCGGTTTATTTCTTGTCTTTTACCTACGTGGAGCTGCTGGACAAATCGAACTATTTGAACCACTATTATTTTGTCAGCCTGATGGTCTTTTTAATGATCTGGCTGCCAGCGCACCGGAAATTTTCGTTAGACACGTACTTTCGACCCGGATTGCGATCAGAATCCACTACAGCCTGGACCATTAACATATTGAAGTTTCAACTAGCTATGGTCTATATTTTTGCAGGAATTGCAAAGATCAATTCCGATTGGCTCATGGAAGCTATGCCTTTAAAAATTTGGTTGCAAGCACACCACAATGTTCCTTTGTTAGGGGAATATTTGCAAAAAGAATGGGTGGCTTATGTTTTTAGCTGGGCGGGTTGTTGTTACGACTTGTTTATTGTTTTCTTTTTGTTGTATAAATCCACGCGTATCTGGGCTTACACTTTCGTAATCATATTCCATCTGGTGACATGGTTGCTTTTCCCAATTGGTGTATTTCCATGGGTGATGATTTTCTCAACTCTCATCTTTTTTAATAGTGATTTTCATCAAACAATTTTGAATGGTTTTCGACGTATCATGAATTCATTCAGTTCCATTAAAAGGCACCAAAAGCCGGAAACTTCGAAAATGGAGGGAAGGTTAAGTCCGCAGCGAAAAGCTTGGATCACCGGTTTGATTAGCATTTATGTTTTATTGCAAATTGCGGTTCCGCTCCGACACGTATTCTATCCAGGGCATCTCTTTTGGAACGAAGAGGGATTTCGGTTTTCGTGGCGCGTCATGCTCATGCACAAAGAAGGATATGCCACGTTTTTTGTGGAAGATCGGTCGACGGGAAGAATGTCTGAGATTGATAATTCAGGTTATCTGACGGAGACACAAGAAGATCAAATGAGTACTCAACCTGATATGATCCTTCAATACGCAAACTATATACACGAACAATATCAAGGAAAAACAGTTACTTATCGCGGGCAAAGTTTTACTTTTGAAGATCCGGCTGTACGCGCACAAATATATGTATCGCTGAATGGTAGACCCTCGCAACTATTCGTAAGCAAAAGGCATGACCTGACAGCTTTTACGTATGATTTAAAACATCGAGACTGGATAGAACCTTTTAGCAATTGATGAATAGAGGAATAATCATAGCATTAATAGTGTTGAGCACAATGAGCGTTGTTGCTCAAGAAGATACGCTGCGCGGGAATGTAGTTGATGGGCAAGGGGCTTCTATTCCCGGGGTGGTTGTGATCAATCAGCGCACGGAAGAACGAACGCGAAGCAATTTAGAGGGCCATTTTTCTCTACTGGCGATTGAAAAGGATACATTATTGTTGCGTTATGCGCTTTATAAATCACAAGAACATGTCGTTGGGTCAAGAGATTTTAAAAATAAATTGACCATCGCCTTAACTTACAAGACACAAGAAGTAGCAGAAGTCGAAATCACCCGAAAAAGACTAGCTGAATTTAATGTCGGCTATATGCCACCAGTGAAAGGTGTGCGGCTCAATAATGGTACAAATGCAATTATTCAATTGGAATCGCTGAGCGGTGCTAAGTCATTAGGAAATCCACGCGAAGTTTATGCAAAAATCCCTGGACTCAATATTTGGGAAAACGATGGCGCAGGTATTCAGGTTGATATCGGAGGAAGAGGGTTGAGCCCAAAACGCACAGCTAACTTTAATACCCGTCAAAATGGTTACGATATTAGTGCTGATGCGCTAGGATACCCTGAAAGTTATTATACGCCTCCTGTTGAAGCATTGAGCAACATTGAAATCGTTCGAGGATCTGCTGCGCTTCAATTTGGAACACAGTTTGGCGGTTTACTTAATTTTGTAATTCGTGATCCAGTTGATCACTCTCCTTTTGAGTTCACTACGCGAAATACTGCTGGAAATTATGGCTATTTGAGTACTTTTAATCGCGTTTCAGGCTCAACGAGTCGTTTGGAGTACCAAGCTTACCACCTCTACAAGCGCGGTGATGGATATCGTGAAAACGGTAGTTATTATCAACACCAAGCATTTGCTGAATTGAGTTATTACTTGACGGAATCCTGGAAAATTGGAATGGAATTCACACACATGAATTACCTTGCCAAACAACCAGGTGGTCTTACAGATAAAGCTTTTGAAGAAGATCCGAGACAAAGTATTCGCGAAAGAAACTGGTTTGGTGTGAATTGGAATTTACTGTCGCTGAAATCATCTGCAGAATTGGGTGAAAAAGGGACTATTGATTTTCGTGCTTTTGGTATGGTTTCAGACCGCAAATCACTTGGTTTTTTAGGGAAAGTGACACAAACGGATAACAGCGATTCACGTGAAATGATTTACTCTGATTTTCGCAATGTGGGAGCAGAATTGCGCTATTTACAGAAGTATTCGTTGGTGGATAAAGGAGAAGATGCGTTTCAAATTAGAGGAGCATTTGTGGTTGGTGCGCGTTATTATCAGGGAGAAACGCAAACTCGGCAAGGACGAGCAGCAGGAGGTGATCGGGCTGATTTTACTTTTCTGAACCCCTCCGATGTCGAAAATTCATCCTTTACCTATCCGTCCACCAATAATGCCTTTTTCTTAGAAAACACATTTTTTATCGGTGAAAAGTGGCGATTGAACCTTGGGGCACGTCTGGAATATATCGATACGCGTTCTAAAGGTTTCTATAAAAAATACAGTATTCATCCTATTAATTACGATACCTTGCAAGTGAACAAGGTGAGGGATTCTAATCGCGTTCAGCGGACTGTTCCTTTATTTGGTCTTGGAACGACCTATAAATTGAATTCGAAATCCTCGGTTTATCTTAATTTGACACAAAACTACAGAGCGATCAATTTTAGTGATATCCGAGTTAATAACCCCAACGTTCTTGTGGACACGACGATCCGTGACGAATATGGGTTTACTGCCGAATTGGGCTTTCGTGGCTTACTCAAGGATTATCTGCTCTACGACATAGCTGCCTTTTACTTGTTTTATGGGGATAAAATTGGTATCGCTCCGATTCCCAACTCCATTAAAAAGCAACGAACGAATATTGGTGATGCGCAAAATTACGGACTCGAAACCTTATTGGAGGTCGATTGGGTTGAATTATTAAAGGTTGATGATAAATGGGGAGTGAAAACATTTGTCAATGTAGCTTATATTGAAGCCAACTATATTTATTCTAAAGAACCGAATTACGTGGGTAACAAAGTGGAATACGTAAGCCCTTTGACATTGCGCTCTGGAATAACAATGGATTATGAACGATTAAGATTAAAAGTGCAGGTCAGTTATAACGCACCGCAATTTTCAGATGCATCAAACGCTGTAGAACCATCTGGAGATGCCGTGATCGGACAGGTTCCTGCGTATACTGTTTTTGACCTCTCTGGTCGCTATAAGTTTAAGAAACACTTTCAAATTGAGTTTGGGGTGAATAATTTACTCAATGAGACCTATTTTACGCGAAGAGCCACTGGTTATCCCGGTCCAGGTATTTTACCCGCACAAGGCATAAACCCTTATTTTACGTTGCAGTATCAATTTACAAAATAAGCCGATAACCAGAGGATGTATGTGACGTGTTACTTGACATAGTCCTGTTTGTGCACCAAAAAATACTGGTCATTATCAATTTTAAGGTATCCGCGATCGTAACAGAAAATATATTCACTGCCTTTTTTCGTCTTATAGATGTTCGTGAAATAATGAAAATTAAAGCCTTCTTCAGCTAAAGTGATTGCATCGACTGTCTTTTTCCCGTGTGGATTAAGACGTTCGAGAATTCTTCTGTTTTTACGTAAGATATTGTTAATTCGACGCATGTAGTTGTTGGCGTCTTCATTAAGCTTATTATTATAGGCGTTCCTGCAATAGTCACAGCAAAACTTTTGATCGCGACGACCATTGAGCGGAGACGAGCATTCCAGGCATTCCCTCTTTTCGTTTGCGTAATTCATAGGTTTATCTGAGTTATTGTTGAATAGACTCTCAAGGTAATAAAAAATATCAATTTATGCCCCCTATCAACTATAGATAAAATCATAAAAACCCATAAGTATCATTAGTTCAGAAGCTTAACATAAATTAACAGCGCCACGGTAATGCAATGCTATTACAATCAACATCTTTGTGGGTATAAGAAAGTGAAACTATGGATGAAAATAAACCTTCTTCAGCGACGCCAGCTGATGCGATTCGACAGCTATCAGAAGAAATAAAGCAAGAGGCACCATTGCTTGAAATGGTGAACAAAGAATTGAGCAAGGTAATCATTGGACAGGAACGCATGATGGAGCGTTTACTGATTGCATTGTTGGCTGATGGGCATATCTTACTGGAGGGTGTTCCTGGTCTTGCCAAGACGTTGGCTATTAATACACTTGCTAATGTTGTAGGTGGAGATTTTAGTCGCATTCAATTTACCCCCGACTTATTGCCTGCCGATGTGACGGGAACTCAAATTTACAATCAAAAAACACAGGCGTTTTCTGTGACGAAAGGCCCCATTTTTGCGAATTTTTTGCTGGCAGATGAAATCAACAGAGCTCCGGCAAAGGTGCAGTCGGCACTGCTTGAGGCGATGCAGGAACGACAAGTAACAATTGGTGATGAAACGTTTCGTTTACCGTCACCTTTTTTAGTGATGGCTACGCAAAACCCTATCGAACAGGAAGGAACGTATCCACTTCCAGAGGCGCAGGTCGATCGTTTTATGCTCAAAGTAAAATTGGATTATCCAACGGCCGAGGAAGAAATGCTCATCTTGCGCAATAACGTAAGAAGTGAAGGGTTGAATAACGCCGAGTCTGTAATAAAGCCAGCCGATGTTCTGAGATTGCGCGCTCTTGTAAAACGCGTGTACCTCGACGAAAAAATTGAAAAGTATATTATCGATATTGTTTTTGCCACGCGATATCCTGGAAAGTTTGAACTTTCTAATCTCTCGCCACTAATTGCTTTTGGAGCATCTCCTCGAGCGAGTATTAACCTTGCGCTGGCCAGTAAGGCCAATGCATTTTTAAATGGAAGGGCATATGTGATACCGGAGGATGTTCGGGCAATCGCACCAGATGTCATGCAACACCGCCTTGGTTTAACCTACGAAGCTGAGGCAGAAGGAATTGATGCGCCAACGATCGTTAATAAAATATTGAGTAGAGTAGAAGTACCTTAAAACATGGACACTAAAGCATTGCTCAAAAAAGTCCGCGAAATTGAAATTAAAACGCGGAGCCTTACCAAACAGGTGTTTAGTGGAGAGTATCACTCTGCATTCAAGGGGAGAGGAATGGCTTTTTCGGAGGTGAAAAATTATCAATTTGGAGATGATGTTCGCAATATTGATTGGAACGTAACTGCTCGATTTAATGAGGCGTTTGTAAAAGTTTTCGAAGAGGAAAGGGAATTGTCTGTTTTCCTATTAATAGACGTTTCAGGGTCGGGAAATGTCGGGACGACCCAGCGTTCTAAGCGCGAACTAATGCTCGAAATTGCTGCAGTGTTATCCTTTTCCGCTGTCATGAATAACGACAAAGTAGGCGCTATTTTTGTTTCTGACCAGATGGAAAAATATATTCCACCTAAAAAAGGGCGTTCTCACGCACTTATGATTCTTCGGGAACTCATTGATTTTAAACCGCAATCTAAAGGCACTAAACTGAGTGAAGGACTAAAATATTTTAGAAATGTCGTCAAAAAAAGGAGTATTTGCTTCTTGGTGAGCGACTTCTACGATGAAAACAATTTTATGGAAGGATTGAAAATCGCAAATAATAAGCACGATATGGTGGCGCTGCGCGTTTTTGATCCTTATGAAAAAGAATTGCCCAATCTCGGAATTGTAAAACTGTACGATTCCGAAAAAGGTACGGTGCGCTGGGTAAATTCCAGCTCTGCTAGCGTGCGTAATCGCTATCGTAAAAGCTATGAAGTATTTGAGAAACAACTATCGGATGATTTTAGGAAAGCAGGTATAGATCATGCCTCTTTGGCAACGGATGGGAAATACCTGGCAGCACTGAATCAGTTATTCTTGAGTCGCGTATGAAGCACTGGACCCAACATATCATTTTATTGGTGTTTACCACTGCTATGTTCACCGTTTTAGGGCAGCGAATACAGACGCACGTTGACGAGAAGCAAGTGCAAATTGGCGAGCCTTTTACCCTGACTTATTCGATCCAAACAAAGAAAGCCATAGATAGCATTCGTTATGATCACTACGATCATATCTTTCCAGGTAAAATGAATGTTTCAGCTGACACCTTGGGAATCACAAAGCCCTATGATGTTGAGATAATAGAGCAATTTTCTGATACGACGTATACAGAAAATGACTCAACGGTTTGGAAGGGTAAATATCGTCTTGTAGCTTGGGATAGCGCATATGTTGTACTGCCCCCTGAACGCGTATACCTCAATGATAGTCTGCATTATTTTCCAGCTCAGTTGGTGGCCGTTTCGAGTCCCAATGCCGATCCAGGTAAGCCTTTGCGAGATATTCATGAGGAGTTTACAGAGGTGCCAGAAACACCTTTGGGAGTTGTACAGTTTTTGAATACACATTGGTGGTGGATGGCATTGGTAGTGCTTGCAGTCATCATTCTTATAGTACTGCGATTCAGAAAACAGAAAAAAGATGTGATACAACCGATTTCATTGCGTCATGAATTTATTCAAAAGATTGATGAACTTGAATCATCGAAGCGGTATGAGGAAGATTTGAAAGAATACTATTACGATTTATCTCTATTGCTCCGGCGTTTTTTTGCTCGCCATTATAGAGAGCGTGTCCTTGATAAGACCTCGCGTGAGGTGGAGTTTTTATTAGCGCAAAAAAACGTAGAGCGGGAAACGATACAAGTAGTCAGTAAAATTTTAAACCAATCGGATATGGTGAAATTTGCGCGCTCCACTCCGCCGGTTTCAGATGTTTTTGTTATCACGGAAGAAGCGCGTCGAGTCGTCAATGAAATAGCAGATTTAGATTTGGATCAGAATGAGTAGTTATCTGTTAAATATACAGTTGTTGGGGTATGAATTCCTATCGCCGAATTGGTTCTGGTTGCTTCTTTTGGTTCCTCTATTCTTGTGGCTCAGGTATCGAGCACTTGAAAGGGGTAGCGGCATCATGAAATTTTCACGTTCTTCACGCGATTTGAAAAAGTTAGCTTTTGGCCCTATTCGATTACTCATAGGAGCGATATACGCAGCTATTGGATTGGGGCTGATCTTTTTGATTATAGCGATGGCAAAACCCTTTCAGCCATTTTCTGAAGACGTCGACAACGATTTTACACAAGGTATTGATATCATGATTGCCATGGACATTTCAGGAAGTATGATGGCTACCGACTTTTTACCAAACCGCCTTGAAGCAGCGAAAGAGGTAGCCAAAGAATTTGTCGATGGTCGTAAGTCTGACCGCATTGGCTTTGTGGTTTTTGAAGGCGAAGCTTATACGGCATGTCCCGCAACGCGCAATTATGATTACCTCAAAAAGACCATAGATGATGTACAAACGGGGCAAATTGACGCAGGTACGGCCATCGGAACAGGTGTAGGGACTGCAGTTGCACGACTGCGAAGTGACAGCCTCAAGTCTAAAGTTGTGATTCTTTTAACCGATGGCGAATCGAACAAGGGAGAAATCACACCAATGGCAGCTGCTGAGTTGGCTGAAAATAGAGCTATTACACTTTATACGATTGGTGTCGGAAAAGAGGGTTATGCTTCTATGCCGGTTAATACACCCTTTGGACAAATAACGCAAAATACGCGCGTCAATATTGATGAAGATTTATTGACTGAAATGGCTGATATTACGGGAGGGCAGTACTTCAGGGCAACGGATAAAAGTTCGTTGCGCGATATTTATCAGAAGATTGATCAAATGGAAAAGAATAAAATTATTGATAACACCTATAAAAAAGAACCTCCTGTACATCCAGATTTATTTTTAATGATGGGCTTGGTATTCCTTTTTTTAGGATTTATAGCTGAACAAATGATTCTTAAAAAGCATGGCTAAAAAAAGATTTACATATCGTAATCGTGCCTGGTTGCTCGCCGTAGTGGGTTGGGAAGTCGTGTTCTGGACCTTGTTTTTTGCGATTATTGAAGTGTTGGGTGTTTTTTCGCAGAGCCGTGGTGAAGAACGGCTCGAGTTTTTGCAACCTGCTTATGCATGGTTGTTTTCGCTTATACCAATATTCGTAGCTGCATTTGGATGGATGATGTATCAGCGCCACAAGTTGGTCAAGCGATTGCCAGAACCTGAACTCGTTTCCACTTTTCTGCAGCCAGTATCTACTTTAAAAACGTTCTGGCGCTACTTTTTGCTGCGAAATGCTATCGCATTTATAGTGATTGCACTTATGCAACCGGCATTCGGGAGTAGGGAAGTGAATGCTACTGCTAACGGGGTAGAACTTATTTTTGCGGTCGATATTTCCAACTCCATGAATACACGAGATATTGAAGACGGTTCTACGCGGCTTACTGCTTCACAACGAGCGATGCACCAATTCGTTAATCAGTCTTCTGCTGCAAAAATTGGATTGCTCGTATTTGCTGGGAATGTTTATCCGCAACTTCCACTTACAGCTGATAAAACAGCTGCAAAAATGCATATTGATGAGTTATCGACGAGTATGATTTCCAATCAGGGTACTAACATTGCGGCTGTCTTAGAGGAGGCGAAAGATTTTTTCTCCGATGAGGACTTAAAGAAAACATTAGTATTGATTACTGATGGAGAAGATCATGAAGGAGGGGTTGACCGTGTGCTCGATGATTTGGCTGATAAAAATATTCAGTTACTCGTGCTGGGAATTGGTTCGGAAAAAGGGGGGTTAGTTCCGCGTTCTGAGACCGTGACGAATCAGTATTTTAAAGATGACCTGGGAAGAACTGTCATTTCAAAGGTCGATAGAGCCATGATTGCTGACATCGCTAAACGGGCTGGAGGAGATCATCTCGTTTCAAATGCACCTTTCCCTAATGTGAATCAACTTTTAACGCAAATTAACAGCTCAAAGTCAACCAAGGAAGTAGATTTGGAGTTTAATATAAAGGAGAATCGCTATCAGTGGCCACTTTTTGCAGGCTTGTTGATGCTTTTTGTACTGTTAATTTGGGAATTGATTTCCTTGAAAACGACTGAAAAATAAGGTTGAATGAAGAATGCTATCATCATACTACTAGTACTTATTTCTGGTGGAATTGGAGCTCAGCAATGGCAAGATTCGCTAAAAATGGGTAAGAAACTCTATCAAGAGGGGAAGTATGAAGCTTCTTACAAAAAGTTGCGAAAAGCTCAGGAACTTGCACCTGCTGATGTAGATTTGTCACAGGACATTGGAAATGCGGCCTATCGAAATGGTGATTATGAATTAGCTGAAAGGGCATTTCGATCTGCAGCTCAACAAAAAGAACTCCCAGAAGAACAATCAAACTACTGGCACAATGTGGGGAATAGCCACATGAGCAATAATAACTACCAAGAGGCGATCGAAAGCTATAAAGAGGCGCTGCGGAAAAACCCCAATAATGATGATGCCCGCTATAACTTGGCAGAAGCGAAACGCAGGCTAAAACAGCAAAAAGAACAAGAAAAGCAGAACCAAGAAAAAAATGAACAAGAAAAGCAGGATCAGCAGAAGAACGAAGGGCAGCAACAAGATAATAAAAACCAAAAGCAAAATAACGAAGGGGAAGAAAGAAATAACGCTAAAAATACCGGTGATAAAGGTCAGCAGAAAAAAGGAAAGAATCAGAAAAGTCAGCAACAACGGAAATTAGAAAAACTCTCGGATAAAAAAACGGATCGCATGCTCAACGAATTACTCAAAAAAGAGATGGAGACGAAACGTAAAGTGCGACGAACAAAAGGACAGTCGAATAACGAAGTTGAATCGGGTAAAAAATGGTAGTATGAAGTGGATCTTACTCTATAGCATTTTTTGTTGTGCCGTTGTGATACGGGCACAAAAGGAATTTGTGGAGTTAGACGCCAACCCCGCTGCACCTGAAGTTGGGCAACAGGTTACATTGACCATTAAAACCAATGCAGAAGGGAATTATGAGTTCGATCTCCCGGATGAGTTCAAGCGTTCAGGAGCTACGCAGTCAGGTATGTCTTCCTCTGTGAATTATTCAAACGGACAAGCTACCGTTGTGCGTTTTAGTTATCAAAAAATCATTGGACATTTTGAACAAAAAGGAACGTTTTTGCTCGGACCAGTAAAAGTCCGCACCAATGCGGGTACAGTTAAATCAAACACGGTTAAGGTTGAGGTACGCAAACGCCAAAACATGATTAGTGAGCGCCCAGAAGATAATATGGATCAGGCTATTTTTGGAATTATTCAACAATCGAAGAAAGAAATATATGAAGGGCAGTCGATTGTACTCGAGGGTAAAGTATTTGCACAAGTAGATGTTTTACAGGTAGAGCGTTATCAGCCCTTTGATCTGGATGGTGCTGCTGAAACTCACGATTTGCAAAACTCAAAACAAGTAAGAAGGTCCTATGAGGAAATCAGTGGAAAAAAGGTCATGACTTTTAAAATTGGAAAAAAATTAGTCTTTCCGGAAAATATTGGCTCGTTTGAGGTGAATCCGTTTTCAGCAGTTTTAGCTTATGATAGTCCACGAAGCTTGTTTCCTGAACGAGCCAAAATACGTTCTAATGGGACGAGAATTGACGTAAAACCACTTCCCGATGGTGTTCCAGATGCTTTTATCGGAGGTGTTGGAGATTTTTCACTTCAGGCTACATTGAGTACAAATCGATTACGTCAGGGCGAAGTCGTGGAACTTCAGGTGAATATTATTGGAAATGGAAACTTGCAGAATATTGAAGCACCTGCCATTCAGTTACCGAAAGGCTCAATACTCTATGGTGATCCAGAGGAGTCGGACTCCATCCAATTTAATTCGACTGGAGCGGAAGGAAAAAGAACATTTACCTATTTTATTCAAATGAATAAGGCGGGGGATGTGAGTATTCCTCCTGTTGAAATAGCCTATTTTGACCTCGAAAAAGAGGAATATATTGAATTGACACATGTGTTCCCTGAAATTGAGGTACAGCCATCAAAAAATGCTGTCGCGCTGCCAGATGAAGAAAAAACAGTTGCTGAAGAAGCGACAAAAAATTACATCCATGCTTTGCGAACAGATAAAGCAGAACCTCCCCATTATCCGATCTGGATGAAGCATTGGGGCACATCCCTGATATTGTGTTCTCCGCTATTACTAGCCCTGGTCCTTGGTGGTGTGGTAAGAAATCGGGAACGAAATCAGCACAAAACAGCTACAAAACAGGCCAAGATGAAACAGCTTCAAACGACGCTGGACCAAATTGAAAGGCTTCGAGAAGAAACAGACGAAGGTGTCGCGAGTGGAAAGGCAGTAGAATTACTGCGCGATTATATGGCTGTACTGTGGAACACGGATAAGGTAAATATCAACCGAGAATTTATTGCTAAAAGACCTGGAAAGGGAGTTATTAGCGAACAGCTCGCTGATCAAATTATTGATTATATAGATCGCATGGAGGAATGGCGATACAGTGGTGGTATATTACAAGAGAATAAATCAAATGTTTTGGGTGAAGCCCGTGAAATTGTAAAAGCACTTGGAGAGCAATGATGAGAATGAATCGCTGTGTTTTAATTGTACTAGGTGTTTTTCTTGCTACGCATAGTGCGTCGCAATCCAGTAATTTTGAGCGTGGACTAAAAGCTGTCGCTGATAGTAATTATTCAAAAGCGATTGAAATGTTCGCGAAAGACTATGAAGAACAGCCATCTGTAGCAACTACGTTCAATTTAGGTATAATTTACTTGCGTCGCAACGACTATAACCGAGCGTTGTTTGCATTTGAACGTGGGTTAATGAAAGCTCCATATGACACTGATTTAAAGATAAATGCTCGGTATGCTTTTCAAGAATTAAATCTAAATGAGACATGGTCGCATCCTGTACCTGCCCTGATTCGCTTCCTACATATATTACCTTTTTATGGTTGGTTTTCATTGGCCATCCTTTTTTCGCTGACAACAGCCCTTGCTGTATATGGATTATTCGCCTATCGCAAAGAAACCAGTTGGTATAGTTGGTCACGTCGTTTGGTCATTCCGGGCATTGGATTACTTCTAATTGTTATGGTTGTTTTAATAACCCTGAGTAACTTCCATAATCGCCACCACTATGGTTTTGTAAACACTGAACAGGAACTCTATTTACAACCTGACGGCATAAAGACTTCTTTGCAGATTCCAGCAGGAAAAGTAAATGTTCTTCACTACAACGATGATTCCACTTGGGTAAAAGTGCGGTTTTCTAATCATCAGGGATGGATCGCCAAAAATGTGCTTAACACCTACTGAATACACCTTTAAGACCACTTACACGGGTATATTATGTTATTGTTAAGGAACGATTATTTCATTTAAATTGTTGACTTACAGTTTGTTTGTAGTAATTGGCACTTGTCTCTTAATATAAATTTCATCTAAGCATAAATTTGATAAAATATCTTTTTTCAATTTCGTCTTCATCTTTGCATCAGAATAAAACGTAAAAAAAAGAAAGAGATGAAAAACGGAAAAGTAAAATTGGGAGTGTTGCTGATGGCTGTAGCATTTACAATGACGGCAGTTTCTTGTAAAAAAGAAGGCTGTACAGATGAAACGGCGATCAATTACGATGCAGATGCTGACAAAGATGATGGTTCATGTGATTATGAAGAAGAAACAGAAGACGAATCTGTGGTAAAAGTTACTTCTAACGTAACGGAGAATACTACATGGACAAGTGATAAAGAATACATCTTAACGAGACGTGTTGCAGTTGAGGCTGGAAATACACTTACAATTGAACCTGGTACGGTAATCAAAGGAGAGGTTGGTTCAGGACCAAATGCTACGGCGCTCATCATAGCTCGTGATGGGAAGATCATGGCAGAAGGAACGGCAAACGAACCAATTATTTTCACAACTGTAGGTGATGAAATCGTTTCTGGTGAAATCGCAAGTCCAAATATGGATTCAAACTTATCAGGACTCTGGGGTGGTGTCATCGTTTTAGGTAACGCTCCAATATCGGCGGATGATGCAGCAGTGCAGATCGAAGGAATTCCTCCATCTGATCAAAATGGACTTTACGGAGGTTCTGACGCTTCTGATAACTCAGGTGTTTTGAAATACATTTCGATTCGTCACGGTGGTTCAAATATCGGTGAAGGGAATGAAATCAACGGTTTGACACTCGGTGGTGTTGGTAATGGAACTGTTGTCGAAAATATTGAAGTTGTTGCGAACCAGGATGACGGAATCGAATGGTTCGGTGGAACGGTAAATGCCAAAAACGCAATCATCTGGAATGCAGGAGATGATGCACTTGATACAGATCAAGCATGGGCTGGTACGCTCGATAATTTTATCGTTGTTGCTGGTAGTGAGACAGATCATGGAACTGAAGTGGATGGCCCTGAAGGAAGTGACCTGGATGGACATACCTTGATCAATGGTTCAATCAAAGGAGCTAGCGCAACAGAATTGGGGCACTTCCGCGATGGAGCACGAGGTACTTTTGAGAATATTTATTATTTCAACTTCCCGGATCCAGTAGATGGAAGAGGTGATTTAGCATTGGAATCAGATCCATCTTCTTCTGGACCGTCTTCAGTTGACAATTTTGCGAATGGTGATCTGAGCTTTGCTAATCTCGAAATTACATTGGCATCTGGAGTAAGTCTATCAGATGTGTTTAAAGATGGTACGGTTGCTTATGCAACAAGTGTAGCTGCTGGAGCAAACACTGTTGGTGCTGACAAAAGTACTTTTACAGGTTGGACTTGGGTTGACGCTCAAGGAGGATTAACCGACTTTTAATAGAATAGAATTACTCAGAGTGACCTGCAAGTTTTGACTTGTGGGTTGCTTTATTTTTATCAGAAATAGTTTTTAATTATGCGCGCAATTAAATTTTTTACCATTTTTTTAATCATGCTCTTCACGAGCGTTGAGCTCATTGCTCAAAACAGTTTTATCCGAGGTGCTGTAGTCGATCAATCGAACGCAGAATATATGCCAGGGGTTAAAATCAAACTTGTAGGTCATAAGAAAGGTGCTTATACCGATATTGATGGGAAATTCAGTATCTCAGCAGAGCCTGGAACCTACAGCCTGGAAGTTTCTTTTATGGGATTTGATACAGTTCGGGTACAAGATGTTCAGGTCAAGAAAGGAGATGCTACTATCCTTGACGACATTCAAATGGGCGAGGATGTTAGTGACTTTGATGAAGTGATTATTACCGCCTCCAGAAAAACTAATACGGAGAACGCTGTGTTATCGCTCAAGCACAAATCACCGAACATGATAGATGGTATTTCCGCTGCTAAATTCCGTGAAATTGGTGATTCTGACGCGGCATCAGCAATGAAACGCGTCCCTGGGGTATCCTTGAATGGAGGAAAGTATATCTTCGTTCGTGGACTTGGAGATCGATATGGTAAAACCTTGTTGAATGGTTTGCCTATTCCAGGTTTGGATCCCGATCGAAACACCGTCCAAATGGATATTTTCCCAACTAATATTATCAATAACATTATTGTCAATAAAACCTTTTCTGCCGATTTGCCAGCAGACTTCTCTGGTGGACTCGTGAATTTATCCCTGAAGAATTTTCCAGATGAGCAAGTGAGACGCGTCAGTGTTAAAACGGCGTACAACCCAAATTATCACTTCAAAAGTAATTATCTTACCTCGGACGGTGGTTCTACTGATTTCCTTGGATTTGATGACGGAACACGAGCAATTCCAGCAGAAAATAATATACCTTTTTTCACCGAAGCTGTTTCTAATCCCGAAGGTCGTGATGCCGATCGCTACAAACAAATTCTTTCGAAATTTAACCCGAATCTGGCCGCTTACCAGAAGCGTTCAAACATGGATTTTGGACTGAACGCAACGGTAGGTAATCAATTTGATAAAGGGAGTTATACTGTAGGTTACAATGTGATGTTGTCTTACCGCAATACGACACAGTTTTATGAAGATGCAATTTATGCACGTTATGGCCTTTCTGGAGATAAGTCTAAAAATGAAATGGAGGCGCGAGAATATCAAAAAGGTGATTATGGCGTAAACAACATCCTTTCCAGTGGATTGGCAGGTATTGCCATTAAAACGGTCAACTCGAAATATACCTTGAGCGTCATGCACCTGCAAAACGGTCAGTCTAAAGCGGGGATTTTTGATTATGATAATTCTGATCAAGGAGCCGTTTTTTCGGGATTCCAGCATAACCTTGAATACAGTGAACGCGGTTTGACGAATGCAATTGTCACGGGCTCACACAACTTTGCAGATAGCAAATGGGATGTAGAGTGGAAGGCTTCTACCTCTTTTTCTTCCATCGAGGATCCAGACATCCGCTTTACACGTTACGAAATCCGCAGTGAGGGAGATTATTCTATCAGTTCTGAATCTGGATTTCCTCAACGAATCTGGAGACAGTTAAACGAGGTGAATGCAACAGGAAAAGCAGATGCTTCTAAAGAACTTTCAATTTTTGGACGAAAAGGAAAAATTAAGTTTGGAGGTCTTCACGCCTATAAACAAAGAGATTTTAATATTCGGAGCTTTGCAATCAACGTTCGAAATATTCCGCTAAACGGAGATCCCAACGAATTGTTTGCAGACGAAAACCTCTGGCCACACGATGGGTCGATGGCGCAGGGTACTACGTTTGATGCCTCTTTCTTACCAGCAAACCCTAATAAGTTTAGCTCAACCGCCCACAGTTCTGGAGGTTATTTATTGACGGAAATGACACCCGTCAAAAACCTAAAATTTATCTTGGGACTGCGCAGTGAATATTATACACAGCGATATACAGGACAGGATCAATTAGGAATGAATGTCCTTAATAATGATGTCGTTTTACAGGACCTCGGTCTTTTCCCTTCTGCTAACGTAGTTTTTAATATTACTGAAGATCAAAACTTGAGAGCCTCTTACAACAAAACGATTGCGCGTCCTTCATTTAAAGAAATGTCTTATGCAGAGATCGCAGATCCTATTACAGGACGTACATTCATAGGTGGTTTATTCCGTGATGCTGATGATGGTGCCGGAATCGTTTACTGGGACGGGAATCTCCAAAGTACAGATATCCATAACTTTGATCTGCGATGGGAACTGTTTCACGGCTTAGGACAAACCATATCAGTGAGTGGATTCTATAAAAAATTCATCAATCCCATTGAAATCATACAGTTTGCCTCGCAAGCTGGTGCTTTCCAACCACGAAATGTAGGTGATGGAGAGGTGCTCGGAGGAGAATTGGAAGTTCGGCAAAGTTTTGCATTTATAGCTCCTGCCTTGAAAGCTTTCAGTGCGAATTTCAATTTTACAATAACGCAATCTCGTATTGAGTTGAGCAAAACGGAATACGAAAGTAGAGTGGATAATGCCAGAGAAGGTCAGGAAATTAGTCGTTATCGTGATATGGCTGGTCAGGCGCCTACTATATTTAATGGTGGAATTGCCTACAATGGTGGGGAGAATGGTTTTCTGAAAACAATTGAAGCGGGGATCTACTACAACGTGCAAGGCGAGACACTTCAGTTTGCCGGTATTGTGGACCGCCCCGACATTTATTCGGTTCCTTTTCATAGTTTGAACTTGAATATGAATAAACGATTTGGAGCCAATGATCAAATGAATGTTGGTTTTAAAGTTTCTAACTTATTGAATGATAAACGTGAATCAGTATTTAAATCATATCAAGCCGAAGACCAATTCTTTAGCTCTTTAGGGATCGGAACAACGTTTCGCGTTAACTTTAGTATCGACTTTTAAGTTTAATTGCGCATAATTAAACAAAAGGGACGCCTGCTCAAATATTGAGTGGGCGTTTTTGATGCTCCCAATAAAGCTCGTTAAAACATGTTGGTCTCATATACGACAACTGAAGAGTTACGGTTGAGTAAAATTAATGGTTTTTGTTAAAGTTTACCCGCTGTGTGAATCATTGGGGTGACAAGTTGAAAATAGTACGCTTCCGTCAAAACAAATAAATAGAACTCCTTGCTTAAGTTCACGAAAAACAATTATTTTGTGAAAAAACACAAACATAGGGAGCGTTAACCTGCAAAATATACTATTGTGTGGAGCGCGACTTTAAAAAAAACAGACTATGAAAGACATTCTAATACTGGGAGCAGGACTCTCTTCCTCTTCACTCGTTCGATACTTAACGCAGAACGCAGAAGCTAATGATTGGAAAATATTGATTGTAGACAAGGATAAAGCCGATATCGAAAGTAAAATCAATGGATCTCCACATGCGGAAGCGAAAGTGTTCAATGCGCTTGATCCAGAAGAAAGACGACCATATATCGAGAAGGCTGATTTGGTCATAAGTATGCTTCCTGCTCGATACCACCCCGATGTAGCAGAAGATTGCATCAAATACAAAAAGAATTTAATTACTCCTTCGTATGTGAGTCCACGCATGAAAGAGCTTCACCAAAAAGCTGTGGATGCGGGAATAACGATTATGAATGAAATTGGCGTTGACCCTGGTATTGACCACATGAGTGCGATGCGCGTCATTGATGACATTCGCGATGCCGGAGGAGAGATGCACATTTTTGAGTCGTTTACAGGTGGATTAGTTGCTCCTGAAAGTGACGACAATCCCTGGAACTACAAATTTACGTGGAACCCAAGAAACGTCGTGCTTGCCGGTCAAGGTGGAGCCGCTCAGTTCATTCAGGAAGGGCGTTACAAATACATACCATACAATAAACTTTTCCGAAGGTCGGAGATTATTGAGATGGAGGAATATGGAACTTTCGAAGGGTATGCAAACCGAAACTCACTGATGTATCGCGAACTTTATGGGCTCGAAGATATACCAACAATATATCGTGGAACATTACGGAGAAAAGGCTTTTCCCGGGCTTGGGATGTATTTGTTCAACTCGGAGCAACCGATGACACATACACCCTTGAGGGCAGTGAAAATATGTCCAACCGGCAGTTCATCAACTCTTTTTTACCTTACAATGAAAATGACTCTGTAGAGCTGAAGTTGCGTCACTACATGAAGATTGATTTGGACGATACACTCTGGGATAAACTTGTATGGTTAGGAATTTTTGACGACACCAAAAAAGTTGGACTAAAGGATGCAACACCTGCTCAAATGTTGCAAAAAATCCTCGAAGAAAAATGGGAATTAAAGCCAGATGACAAAGATATGATTGCCATGTATCACAAGTTCGTGTATAAATTGAACGGTGAATTTAAAGAAATCACCTCAGAAATGGTAAGCATCGGAGAAGATCAAACGTACACGGCGATGAGTAATACTGTGGGCCTACCTCTCGGTATTTGTGTCAAAGAGGTCTTGAAAGGAAACATTGCTATTAAAGGCGTTCATATTCCTACAGCTAAAGAAGTCTATGACCCTATATTGAAAGAGCTGGAAGAATATGATATCCGATTCAACGAAAAAGAAGTGGATCCTCCCCGATTGTATACGGAGGAAGCAACATGGAGATAGTCTGCTTTCATTACTGCGATGAAGTAGGTAGAACATTCGAACACCCGTGGGGACACAATTGTCTTTGCGGGTGTTTTTTTAGGCTGGTATTTCTATACGATTGAAGATTTGACAAAAACTATTTGGTTGTTCAACTATTTTGCTTTAACCTTAAATTAATAGGTAACAGGCAAAAAACGGTTCGGTCTTGTATCACCATAAAAACAACGAGAACCTGGTGTATTATGAACGGCTATCCATCCTCAAGTACATTTATAACCAGTCCTCCAGGTCAAGGCTTTTTTTACAACAACAGTATCTCAGGCCACTGGGACTTTGACGAACTATTCATGAACGTATGTGTAGAAGATTACGCCCAAGGCAAAAGTTATAGTTTTAATGCTGATACCCTTTCACCAGAAAAAGAAGTCTATGCTAAGTTGTTTCCCAACCCCAATAGCGGCGAGGACGTGATGCTGGCGTATGACTTTTTGAGCGATGAGCAAGTCAATGTACAATTGTTTGATGTAATGGGGCAAAAGTGGATAAGCATTGAATTTAATATAAGCTGGAATTTCAAAACCTTCAGGGACTCAACCAGACATCTACATAAAACTTGACCAACAACGTGACCACCAGGTATAGAATCGCGGGAATTGCAGGAAAAATGGTGTGTAGCAGTATCGCCAGTAAAGTTCCGAGAATAGCTATAACGAGTGCGCGTCGACGTGATCGAAGCAGTGCGCTCCAGGAAAAGCGACGAAACAATCCCATTTTTACGAAAAAGGTGGTATATTGCTGGTAGTTCCCGAAGAAAACCAATGGAAATAAAATAATTCCTTGTGGTACCGGGAAACCGGGCTCTTCGTAGGTCAGGAATGCCCATATTTCATCCCAAAAAACGATATTGTTGTTGAAGTAGTAGATGAATACATGACTCAGTGTTAACAAGGATAAGACCAGGAAGCTATTCACCGCAATTTTTTTGAGTCGTTGGTGCAAAGGATAATTGATTTGCTGAAAGCGAATGATTCTGTTCACTTTGACTACGGTAAAGACCTCTGTCACGATGAGGTCGATGAAGTAAAACAATAAAATAAAGTACAAGCTCCAGTCAAAGTAGAAGTAACCGAGAAGCGGTATAGCGAGCTCTCCAATGGCCTGAAACCAACGTAGCTTTTGCAGTGTCATTGTAGTTTACAATTACAAATTTTCTTTCAGTTCTTGAGCGGCCTCCTTTGCCGGAGTATAGTTCTCATCAATTTTTAATGCTTTGGAATACGCCCTGGCGGCATCCGATTGACGGCCTTGCTCATAGTATGTTTTGCCGAGTTGATACCAACCCTGTACGTAATCAGGGTTGATGCTTAGCAATTCATTGTAAAAATGAACAGCACTATCCAACTGATGCTGGTGATGTTGTTTGATGTACGCCTGGTTGAAATAAGAAATATAAAAAGTGGAATCAACTTTCAGAAGGTCTCTGTATCCTTGAAGTGCCTTGTCGTATTTTTCTAAATCCTGATAACTTTTGGCAGCGCCATATATTGCATTTAAATTCTCTGATTTGAGTTCGTGGGCATTTTCATAATACTCCAGTGCTAAATCATGTTTGCCCATATCAGAAAGCAGCCAGCCTATATTTAAATGACCGATAAAATAGTCGGGATCCAGTTGTACGGCGGTTTGATAACTCGACAATGCCAGGTCGTAATTTTCAATTGTTTTATAAATAGAACCTTTTAAAACATAAGCATCCCGGTATTGATCATCAATTTTTAGGGCGTCGTTGATTAGTTTTATCGCTGTTTTAAAATCACCTGTCAGTGAATGGGTGTTAGCCAGTTCAACCATAGCAGAAGGGCTGTTCGGTTTTAGCGATAACACATATCTGTAATGCCTTTTGGCGCGTTCAATATCTGATAATGGAGCTTTGGGCTTGTTAATGAGTGTCCATGCATATAGCTTACGAGCCTCCAAATTCGTAGAATCTAGTTTATAAGCCTTGGCTCCCGCATCGAGTGCACATCTGAAATTGAGTGCCTCTTTGCACAAGTTTCCCATCGCCAATAGAAGTTCCATGTCTTGTGGGCTATCTTTGAGTTTTTCGTTTAAAATTTGAATGCTGTCCTCTAGTGTGAGATCTTCTTCTGAAGCTGCAAAGAATTGCTCTTCTGTTTCATTTTTTTCTCGCTCTGAGCAGCTGTTGACAGCGAACAAAAACAGGAGTAATGCAAAAATGGGTAAAACTTTCATGAGGTTATAATTTTATGCTGGGTACAAAGTTAATTAAAATTGACTGCTCTTTAAGCTACTCTAACCATTAAACATAATGCAAAGCGTTGTTTTAACGAAGTTTAACCCCTCTTATAATTTTTAGTTAGATGGGGCTTGTTGTATCATGTTGAACGCGCAAAATTTCTCAAAGATCTAATAATGATATCGGTTTTAGAGCTATTTCTTCTTCGCGCGCAGCATTTCCCGCTTACCTGGAGGGCCAGGGAGTCGTTCCACCGCGAAGCCAGCCGTTTCGAGATCTCTTCTGACCTGACCTTTTGCACAATAAGTCACGAATATACCGCCTTGTTTCAATGTCTCAAAGAGTTGTTCAAAATGAGTCAACTTCCACATCTCTGGTTGAACCCGAGGACCGAAAGCATCAAAATAGATAAGATCAAACGAGGCAGGATCAGCTTGGTATTTCTGCAGTTTTACTTCGCGTTTACACAATTTAAAATGAGGGTTCAATAGATACTAGCCGCAGTAAATTGCCCTTGCCGGGAAA
>CAJXMN010000047.1 GCA_913056215.1 uncultured Flavobacteriales bacterium
ATGATCAAAATTAATCGCTTCATCGCGTAATTCGTAACAAGAGTTAATAACATCCTGATAGAAGTCCGCAATGTTTTCATACTCCTCACTTTCTTTCCACTCAAAATCATAGTGTTTGTAGGAATCATGTCGCGAAAAACCGAGTTTGAAATAATCAATTAACTGCACTAGTGATTTTTTAAAAACTGCTGGGTTTTCTTTTTTGAAATCTGTTTTGTAAAGGCCCTCGTCGTAGATATGAATAATAGATTCTACCGGTAAATCATATTTTTGCACGGCAGGAGCAAAAGATGTGCCCTTCGATCGAATAAAAATACGCGGGACATTTTTATTATCCGGTTTTTGAAAATCGTAAATGACGCGATGTGCTAAATGATCTTCGGGACTGGTTTTCAGAAATTCAACATCTTCTTTTTTGAGCTTTTTTTCGACAATACACAAATAGAAATTATCCTGCTTCTTAATGATGAGACCTCCTTTTGTATTGTAATCTGGTGCCCAACCAGATAAAAACGAACTGTTCTCAAAGTTGAGTTTGAATTTTTCCGTACTGTAAGGCTTCTGCGTTGCATAGTTCCGCACTTTATTGTAAAGCGGTATGAGCAACTGCATCTGTTCGTACCATTCTTCAAAAAGCGTATAAAAATGCTCATCTTTTTCGAGTGTAAAATCTTCGGGCAATGCAAGGGGTTTTATAAAATGCAAATACTCCATAATGCTGTCCAAAAAGAGTTTGATCGCATCTATTTTCTTCTTGTCTTGTTGGAGTCGTTCATTTTCAGGGTAAGGAGTATTTAAAAGACCTTTTATGGTGCTTAGTTTAGCCTCAATATTAGAAACAAAGTCAAATTCTTTGTCGGAACCTTCTTTTGGTTCAGCTTTAAAGTGATCTTTAAAATAATCTGCTATGCAAGTTGGTGAATAGACCTGTTTTACATCGTGGGTTTCGTCGAAGCTTTCCACATAAGTATCTAAAGCTGTTTGTAAAGTTGAGATGGAAATATAGGACTGTCGAGTAAACTTCGATTTTTCTTTGTCTAAATTTTCTCGTTTTTTGTCAGTTGTTGCCTTGTCGTATTTGATCTGAAATTCAGGATCAATTTTATTTTCATAATAGTAATTTAATGCATCGCGCAACACCCCGTAATTCCCAGCCATTTTTTGAGCAATCGTTGAAATACTTTTATCATTGCGCAAATAAACTTTGTCTAAATCAAAATTGTTAATGTCAGCCAATAAGCCTTGAAAGCTTTTTAAAACATTGATCGTTTCAGCCTTATCGCTCGGTTGATAGTCTAATAATTGCGTATGATAAAATTGATGAATTGCCGCTAGCACTTTTTGACTCGCAGTACTATTATCATCGTCTTCAAATGCATCTGGTAAAAAAGAAGTACTTGTTCTGTCGCTTAAAATTTGCTTATAAAGTACTTTTAGTTTGGGGATTTTATTTTTCTTATCTTGTTTTTGGTTGTAAAGATTAATGTGCTCATTCAAACCTTGGATTTTCTTTTTGTTTTCTTTTTCTGAACGTCCTCCCAAAATCAAATTATAGACATCAATTCCCTTTTGAGATAATACTTCGTTGAAATAGCCTAGTTCAAAAGCTTCTTCAATTGAAACAATTCCTAAATACTCTTCAATTTCTTTATAAAGTTTTTCTAGGTTTTGCTTCAATTCGGGAATTTCACTGACTTTTTTGAAGATGTTGATGTTATCGATAAACTTCGGCAAATTTTCATGCACTAAGCGATAGGCAATTGCTGTAGATTGTGCTTTATCGGTGTACATGTTTTTTCGATTCTGATGAAAACCAGAAAAATAAGTCGTGAACTTTTTAAACTCAGGGTCAAAATGAACGTCCTCAAGGTTGTTCTCTTCTATCCATTTCTCCAGCAACTTCGTAACAAGATCTTTCTTATCAATCTTGAGAAAAATAGCTTTTACTTCACCTGATTTAAAGCCTTTTGCGATTTCCTTCCGCAACCTTTCCTGTACTTTTTCAAGCTGCTTTTTATACTTATCCTCCTTTTTTTCTTCGTTAGGAGCATTATAAAGATTTTCAAAGTCCTCCAAATTTGATAATCGCACATGCGCCATGGCTTTTTCAATAAAATCCTGATGGAAGCGATCGATAGTTTCCTTCATTTTTTTATAACTCTCTGCACGTTCTTCGTCTTTTTTCAAAAAGCCTCTGGATTCGATGTTCGCAGTGGTTGCCCCTTGTGGGATTAACTCAAACCGCAATGTTTTGGACATCGGGTATAAATGACTAAACTGATCCAATGTACTTTTCATATTCATAAATTTTAAGCTATTATAAAGGTTAAGTACGTAATCTATTTACGCGCTTGCCAATAATATGGTACAATTTAGCATTTTTGTTAGAATCGAGAGCCCATCATTCGAAAAAGCGATGAATTTTATTGCATAAAAAGGCCGTGTTTAGGCTTTGTTCAAAGCACGAAATGTTTCGAACGCGATTAAACCCTCAGCTGATATTGGAAGCAAGAGCAGGTTTCTAACGTGAAACGGAATAGTAAAAATTATTTCCCCCCATTCAATGCGCCCATCAAGTCACCATAATTTCTAACGAATATCACACGGCAAATCAAATGAAGCTATTACTTTTGTACAGTAACAAAATTAGAATACATGAAAACTGGTGCAGCCAATAAAAAGATCGAAAAAATTATCGCTTTAATTGAAAAAGAGGGTATAAAATCCGATTCCCTTATCGATGAATTAAAAGCTTTGCGCGAATTTGCCCTGAAAGAAGAAGATCCGCTTTTAGCGAAGGTCACGCGTCTTTCTTACGAATACCTCACAGAAAATGATGCCTACGATGTACAGGCGCAGTGGGAAGAAAATGAAGAAGGTGGTGAATTTCCCGTCGAAATCGAAGACAACGACAACTTGTTGTATCTTTTGAACTTAATGCTGAAATCTGATCACCGCATCAATCGTGAAGAGATCAAGGAATACCGCACAGCGCTCAAAGAAGAATTGTATTAATTCCGTCAACACACACGGAGCTTTAGCTAATGAATGAAAGTCCACTTTTGTGGGCTTTTTTAATGTGCTGATGTTTTCATTTTTACTGGGTATTTTCCTTTTTTAAAATCATTCTAAATAGATTGGGTGTGACAATACTATGACAATGCCCAAGCGGGATTTAGCGAATTTTGTTCTTCAAGAAAGAGACTGTTAAGTGGAAGATTTTCACATATTAGCTTTTACGCATCGCCAATTAGAGGTGAATCAAATCGGATGGTTGCACATCGCTCCTGACGATCAAAAGGATCGTTTAAGTGCGCTTAAAACACATTTTGGTTTTGAAGAGCTGATGTATATCTCCACTTGTAACCGCGTGGAATTCATCATTCGATCTGCAACTACCGTCGATACCGACAAAGTGGGTGCCATCATTGCAACGTTGTTTCCGGATCACGATAACACCAAAGTTGAACTTTTTGCCAACAACGCCGAAATTTATAAAGGTGCTTCAGCTGTGGAACACTTAATTAAGGTTACCTCATCAGTGGACTCCATGATTATTGGCGAACGGGAAATTATTACGCAGGTTCGCAAGGCTTTTCAAGACTGTAAAGGTTACGGTATCACGGGTGACGGTATACGTTTGATGATTCGATTTACCATTGAAACAGCCAAAAAGGTTTATACAGAGACGAATATTGCACAACGACCTGTTTCGGTGGTATCATTGGCTTATCATACCTTAAAAGGCAAAGATGTGCCACTCGATGCAAGAGTACTCGTCGTGGGAGCTGGCGTTACCAATACAAATATGACACGCTTTCTGAAAAAGCATGGATTTACAAATTTTGCTGTATTTAACCGGACATTCAGTAAAGCGGAACATTTGGCTCATCAATTAAAAGGAACGCCTTATCCGCTGGAACAACTAGCCAACTACGACAAGGGGTTTGATGTGCTCATCACCTGTACGGGTGCAGATCGCAGTATTATTGACGAATCATTGTATAATCAATTGCTTCAGGGCGACGAGTCTTCTAAAATTATTATTGATTTAGCGATCCCCAGTGATATGGATCGAGCTGTTATCAATCATCACGTTATCGATTATATTTCCGTTGATTTCCTCCAAAAAATTTCATCTAAAAATCTGGAGAAACGCGCACGTGAAATTATTCATGTGGAAGAGATTATTCAGGACGCCGTTGAAGATTATAAAGTTATGTTCAAAGAGCGACAGGTTGAACTGGCCATGCGCGAAGTACCTGAAAAAGTAAAGGAAATTAAATCCACAGCACTGGATCATGTATTTGCAAAAGATCTAGCGTCACTCGACGATGATTCGCGCGAAACCATGGAACGTATCATGGACTATATGGAGAAAAAATATATGTCTATGCCCATGAAAATGGCAAAAGAAATATTATTGAAAAAATGAAAAACATAGTTATAGGCTCTCGCGGAAGTGACCTCGCACTCTGGCAGGCCAATCACGTTAAAGATCAGCTCGAAGCAGCTGGACATGGAGCGACCATTAAGATCATTTCTACACAAGGTGATCGCATTCAACACCTCAGTTTTGATAAAATGGAGGGAAAAGGTTTTTTCACTAAAGAGATTGAAGCAGCTTTACTCGACGATTCCATTGACCTGGCTGTTCACTCACACAAAGATCTGGAAACAACCTCCCCTGAAGGATTGATCATTGCCGCTGTATCTGAGCGGGAAAGTCCAGCAGAGCTTCTGTTGATTCGGCAAGATTCCTTAGATGAGGAGCAACCGCTCGGAATCAAAGAAAATCCGGTAATTGGAACTTCTTCGGCGCGAAGAAAATCACAGCTCATCACATTTCGCGACGATCTTACGATCAAAGATTTGCGCGGAAATGTTCCCACAAGGATCAATAAATTGCGCGAAGGTCAATATGACGCTATCGTACTTGCTTTAGCCGGAGTAAAACGACTTGAACTAGAATTGTCTGATCTCGTGACTACGACACTCGACCCCACCGTTTTTGTACCTGCCCCCGCGCAGGGCGTCCTCGGTTTACAAATTCGCGAGACGGATACAGAACTACAAAAAATCCTGGCGGAAATCAACGTCGAAGCGGTTCAGCATCAAATCGGTATCGAAAGGCAGGTGCTCAAACTCCTGCACGGTGGTTGTCAAATGCCGCTCGGCGTGTATTGTACACCTGAAAATGATGTTCACGTCGCCTTTGCGCAATCATGGGAAGATGGTGCTCTTTTTAAAACGTACCGAGCTACCAATGACCTATCAATTGCTCAAACGATTGTCGATGAACTCAATGCTTCAACGCAATGACGGTTTTTATATCTAAAAACGTCGTTTATGATCCCCTATTGGAGTTATTACAGTCGAATGGCATTCAGTTGATCGACCAGCCCCTCATCACTTTTGAGGCCGTCGATTTCATTTGTCCGGATTCGGCGGACTACTCCAATATTTTCTTTTCGAGTCCGCGTGCTGTGGAATACTACCTCAACCGCTGCACGGTTCTTGCTAACACCCGTATTGCGAGCATCGGGAAGGCCACGAGTGAAGCACTGAAGGCGCGCAATTGCACCATCGATTTTGAAGGTGATAAGAGCGGACAACCCGGGGAGGTTGCGAGGGCATTTACCACTTTCGCTGAAGGAAAAACGGTCTTATTTCCACAATCGGACCGCTCCAATCGCAGTATGCAGCAACGTTTACCGTCGGAACAAGTGGTCGACCTCGTTGTCTATAAAACACTTTTGCAGCCACGTACATTCAGTCCAGCGCCTTCTGTACTCGTTTTTACCAGTCCATCAAATGCCGAGGCTTATTTAAGGAAGAACAGCATCCTGGAAACGCAAACAATAATTACCTGGGGGCAGACGACTGCCGCGTTTTTAAACGAGGAGTCGATCGACGTCCATCATTCACTGCGCCATTCAACGTTTCAAGAATTAACAGTTTATCTGGAACACTTGATTCGTGCCTGAGCAATGAAAAGTTGATTTTTTACCAGATCACCATCCGCCATGCATTACTCCCGTCACCCATCATTCATAAAATTAGCGTGACTGGTTATCATCTGGTTTTACATTTTGAGTTCCACAGCTTCGTCTTCAACGGTCAACACTGCAGGTCGACCTAATATAAGCGCACAATTATCATCTTGATGTCCGCCCGGGAAATCGAAAGCCACGGGAATGGAACGGTAGTTGAAATGCACTCGAACAATTTCCTCAAGCGATTTTCCATAAGGTGGATCAGAATCTTTCATACGTGAAAACCCACCGAGAATAATTCCACGAATTTGATCAAGTACGCCCGCTTTAGAGAGCTGATAAAAGTACCTGTCAATGGCGTAGAGCGGTTCACCCACCTCCTCGACAAAAAGGATACCATTGAGGTAACTGGGCATTTCATTAGTGCCGATCAACCCACTCAGCACCGCTAGATTTCCGCCAATCAAATGGCCTTGTGTCATCCCTTTTTTGTTATGCGCATTTGTTTTCCAGCGGTAGTTGAGTGTTTCACCTTTGAGTACACCAATCAGCGAAGTAATTGATCGTTCAGAATTCTGACCAAAATTGAGCGGCATGGTAGCATGTAATGAAGGACACTGCATGCGCGATAAGCGTTGATGAAAAACAGTGATATCACTAAAACCAATCAACCACTTTGGCTGTTGCATGAAATCCGCCCAGTTGATGCGGTCAACAATTTGAATACAACCATAGCCACCTCTCGCACACAAAATGGCTTTTACTGAAGGAGCGTCAATCGCATTCTGAAGATCTTGCGCACGTTGGGCTATTGTGCCGGAGAAGTAACCATCGTTTCCCAGACAATACTCACTAATCTGAACATCAAAACCAAAAGCTTCGAGTCGTTCTTTCGCTTCGTCAATATACATCGCTTCAATCCCTTTCGCGGGAGCTAAAATGCGAATTACATCGCCTTGTTTTAATTGCGGTAATGCTTTCATTCTTTAATAGGTTGTGGTGACATCTTCATCTACGACTAATATAAAGTCGGCCAACCCTTTATTTTCGTCATCGAGTTGCGTTACGTTCTCTTGTTCCACGGTGGAGATGGTTCCAATATTCAGATCGGGTGCATATTTTATTAAATACCAATAGATGCCCTCAAAATTATTACTGTGAAAAGCACCATTCAAATGAACGAAAAGGTTACCTGTCCGACGGATTTCGCGGATTATAAAGTGCGCCATCGTTGCATCCTTGATCGCCTGAGCTTTAGGAAAATTCTCATTGGCGTGATCGGGCATCATTTCCATCATCTTTTGGTAACCCGGTAATGACGGATCATACGGTATCGGAAGCGGAGCCATCCATGACTTTTCTTGTGCAGAAAGGGAGTCCAAAGCTTTAAAGCTTTGTTTATAAACGAGGCTTGCATACCTTCTCGGGATATTCGTGGCTGTGAACGGCAAGTTGTTTTCACGCGCAAAATCCACGACCGGACGATAATCCGTTTGATAATTCGACCAAAGTCGGGCCAAAGTATCAAAAGCTTCGGCGTCAATTTCTCCGTTGAGATACTTGTCGAGTGCATCCTGGTTATCCCTTTCAAACATTTCAGCCCCCAAAACAATGGAATCGCGCTCGTGAAGCGCCTTGACCAACTCCAGTTGGAGCCAGTGGGCAATCGCATTGTTGTGTTGTTCTCCAAAGAGGATTGCATCTTGGTTTAAAGCATGTTTTACGACTTTTTTAAACGAAGTCTTCTTGCCCTCTTTTGTGTACAGTTGATAGGCCTGTATGTCCTGGGCAGCTATATGAAATGAAGAAATAAGAAAGCATGAAAGTAAAATTGTTCGCATACATTTTGATTTGCAGTGCTAAGATGCGAAATTATTATAAATAATTGGTTATTGGTATTGTATTGTGCTCGTAGGGTTAAGTTTTTCGTTTATTGAGCACAGGAGAAGAATGATTCCAATGTTACAGAGAGGGTCGATTGAAGGGTGTCGAAGAAATTAGAACGTCCAGTTTGATCCGTCCTAAAAAACATTTACAGATTATTCATTTATAAACAATCCTGACTTTTAATATCCTGATCAATAAAATTTGACCTTTCGCACTGATATTCAACCTTACCTTACCAATGAAGGAGGTTCAGCTTTTGGTCGTTTAGACAACAATAAATAAGTTTGATGAAACATTAAAATTAAACGTATTATGAAAAAACATCTACTTTTTGGTGCCTTGTTTATGGCAACGGGAACATTTGCACAAATTACCGTCACAGAAAATGACCTCATCCAGGTGTCAGATGTTGTCGAACAAGCTTATGATCAAAGCACAACAATTAATCATACGAGTGGAGGAACTGATTTAACCTGGAACTACGACCAGGTGGTAGAGGATTCGGCTGGTGTCTTGAATATAGGAAAACCATCGTGGGCCACTGGAGGAGCTAATTTCCCAAATGCGAACTTGTATGGAGACGATAATTCAGGTCAGGGAAATGTGTTCTTCCGCAAAGATGCATCAGCTCTTGATCTTCTAGGTCTCTATGGAGATATTACTGATAACGGAAATGATCAGGCGGTGTATTTTGCTTCACAAAACCGCGTAACACCGCTGCCGCTTACTTATAGTACAACTGATCAAAACAGCTATGTGCTCGACTTCACGTTTGAACCTGGTCAGAATTTCGATTCCATTCGTGTTAAGCAAGAAGCCGACCAGGACTTTGAAGCCGATGCCTGGGGTGAATTGACGACGCCTTTGGGTACATTTGATGCCATTCGTTTAATGAAAAAAGAAGTAACTATTGATTCCGTCTGGGGTTATGTCAGTGGATTTGAACAGCTTATCGATGACAGTAAGGACTCCACCTACACGTACTCATTTTTTACTGATGATTCAAGTGTGCGGTATACACTACTGGAATATGACTTTAACCCGATGACACAACAAGTGGTGGGTGATATTATGTGGCTCAAAGCAAAGCCGACGACATCGCTAACCGAAAATAGCAAGGAAAAATTTTCGTTGTACCCCAATCCAGCTACGAATGAGTTGTCCATTTCAACCAAAACCGAACAGAAACGCGTTGAAATTTTGGACATGAAAGGAAAAGTGGTGAAACGTTCCAATAAAGAACAACTGGTGCACACAATCGATGTCAGTCGTCTGGAGAAGGGAATGTATTTTGTCAAAATCTATTCCAATGAGCAACAAACCGGAACGAAAAAATTCATGAAGCAATAAATGGATTAAGAAGGAAGTGATAAAATAACCTTTCCTGAAGGCATGCAGGAAATAGCTCCCACTAAAGTCAAAAAAAGCCCGACTAACATCGGGCTTTTTCTATTTCTGTGATTTTTTCCTTCTGATTAACTGCGAAGTTCTCCCATAATATGATTTAACGTCTCACTAGGGCGCATCACATCAAAAATCAAATCTTCAGGAGCGTTAAAATATCCTTTTAAGTCGACTGCTTTGCCTTGAACGGTATTCAGTTCTTCAACAATTTTCTTTTCGTTGGTTTTTAACTGCTCAGCTATAGGCGTGAACTTTTCTTTTAACTCAGCGTCATCGGTTTGTTTTGACAACTCTTCAGCCCAATACAAAGCCAGGTAGAAGTGACTTCCGCGGTTATCCAATTCTCCCACTTTTCGCGAAGGCGACTTACCAGCCATTAACAAGCGGACCGTCGCTTCATCGAGACAATTCGACAACACTTTAGCCTTCGGTTTTTCCGCCTTTTCCGCGAGGTGTTCTAAAGAAACCGCCAACGCCAAAAATTCACCAAGTGAATCCCAGCGCAAATGATTCTCTTTTACGAGCTGCTCCACATGTTTTGGTGCGGATCCGCCAGCGCCAGTTTCAAATAAACCTCCTCCATTCATCAAAGGAACGACAGAAAGCATTTTAGCACTTGTTCCCAACTCAAGAATAGGGAAAAGATCAGTTAAATAATCCCGAAGTACATTCCCTGTCACAGAAATTGTATTCTTTCCTTCCTTCACTCGCTTCAAGGTATATTTCGTCGCTTCAACAGGCGACATAATTTGTATATCCAGACCAGTTGTATCACATTCTTGAAGATACGCTTCCACTTTTGTGATCAGTTCTGCATCGTGCGCTCTTTCTTTGTCCAGCCAGAAAATAGCCGGTTGACCAGTGGCTTTTGCGCGCTTTACTCCAAGTTGTACCCAGTCTTTAATTGGTGCATCTTTCGCCTGACACATTCTCCAGATGTCGCCTTCTTCGACATCGTGTTCCGTAAGTGTGCGTCCGTCATTATCAATAACGCGAACCGTTCCGTCAGATGGGATTTCAAATGTTTTATCGTGCGATCCATACTCTTCTGCTTTTTTCGCCATCAAACCAACATTAGATACAGAACCCATTGTTGTGGGATCAAAAGCTCCATGTTGTTTGCAAAAGTCAATTGTTTCTTGATAAACTCCGGCATAGCTACTGTCGGGAATCACTGCTTTAGCATCTTGCTGCCCCCCGTCTTTGTTCCACATCTGACCGGAAGTTCGAATCATCGCTGGCATGGAAGCATCAATGATCACATCACTCGGCACGTGTAAATTCGATATTCCTTTATCAGAATTCACCATCGCTACATCAGGACCTTGCTCAAACGCGGCCTCAATATCCTTTTCAATTGCAGTTTTTTCATCTGCAGGCAACTGTTCAATACGACTCACGAGATCTCCGAAGCCATTTCTTACATCTACACCCAATTCTTTAAACGTGCTTTCGTACTTTTCAAATAAAGGCTTGAAATACGTTTCAACCGCATGTCCAAAAATAATCGGGTCCGATACCTTCATCATGGTCGCCTTCATGTGAAGTGAAAACAAGATTCCTTTTTGATTGGCATCTTTTATTTGTTCATCGAGGAATTGAATCAATGCCTTTTTACTCATGACAGTAGCGTCAATCACCTCTCCTTTTAACAGTGCCAGGTCATCTTTCAAGACTTTCTTTTCACCGTTAGAGGCCAATTCAATTTTTACCGTTGTTGCTTTTTCAAGCGTCGTCGATTTTTCATTGTGGAAAAAATCGCCTTTCTGCATGGTCGCCACGTGCGATTTTGAATCTGCACTCCATGCGCCCATTCGGTGCGGATTTTGTTTGGCAAACTCCTTTACAGCACGCGGTGCACGCCGGTCAGAATTTCCTTCACGGAGTACAGGGTTTACAGCACTACCTTTCGCCACATCGTATTTTGCTTTAATGCGTTTTTCATCATCATTTGACGGTTCTTCCGGATAATCCGGTAACGGATAACCATGCTCCTGAAGCTCCTTAACTGCCGCTTTAATTTGCGGAACTGAAGCTGAAATATTGGGTAGTTTAATAATGTTCGCTTCTGGTTTTTTGACAATCTCACCCAATTCGGCAAGATCATCGGAAACGCGCTGCTCTTCAGTTAGAAGATCGGAGAATTGTGCGAGAATTCGACCCGCCAGAGAAATATCTCTCGTTTCAACTTCGATATCACATTGACTTCCAAAAGCGCGAATAATGGGCAATAACGAATGTGTTGCCAACATCGGTGCTTCGTCTGTTTTGGTGTAAATAATGTTTGAAAATTTTGATGTCATAATTCTATATTTTTAAGCGCGAAGCGCGATTTTCTGAGCAAATTTTATGAACGCGAAGGTAATAATTTTAAATGCATCTCTGTTTGTTTACCCAAGATTAATTTCTACTAATCAGAAAGGCCGATTTTTTGTCTCTCCCCCTCTGGAGGGGGTTGGGGGGAGGACGATTTAACTTAAAGGTCAGTGATTGACAAATTTTTAATCTTACTTCTACCAAAAATTAGGCTAGTTATTTCATTGTCTTTTCTCTAACGATTATCCTCCTATCCTCCCCCTAGCCCCCTCCGAAGGGGGAAACGAAACCTCAATAAATAGTGATTATTGATGAAGTTTTCGATTTTTTGAAGATATTAACTGAGAAACCAACATTGTAAGACTCTAGTTTCTAATAAAATGGGGGTGAACAAGCGGATATACATATAATTTTATAAGATATGATAAATAAGAGTGAAAAACCAAACCAGTAAGGTATTCTCCTGTGCCAGTTTCTTATTATCTGCTTTCAATCGATAGGTTTCGCTTATCGAGTGGAACACGTCGGAATCTATCCTATCGCTTCAGAAAGCTTAAATTTGTGACTGAAAAAGAAAATTTTTAGGCTATGGCTCAAGAACAACAATATAACAATCACCTCCGTTTTTATCCCCTCCACCATTTTTTTATAGCACCGCTATCACTATTGATTTTGGTTAGTTCTATATATTTTGCGGTGCAAAACAACGGTAGTATTTGGGCAAGTATTCTAGCTGTTTTATTTGGCATCTTCGTTGTGGCGCTACCCTTGCTGATGCGTATTTACGCACTTAAGAATCAAGACCGCACCATTCGGCTGGAAATACGCCAACGTTATTTCGAACTAACAGGTCAGCGCTTTATGGAAAAAGAAAAGCACTTGCACAAAGGTCAACTAATCGCGCTCCGTTTTGCTTCAGACGACGAATTAACCCTGTTGATTGACAAGGCAATAGATGAACAGCTCAGCTCCAAAAAAATCAAACAATCGATTAAAAATTGGCAACCCGACTACTGGCGCGTTTAAGGGCTCTTGGGATAGGTATGCTTTAGTAATCAGCCCATCAAAATACCTCTTAACACTTTAATTACAAGGCAACCTCAACAAAACATTCACCGTTCTAAGTCTAAAATAAATTTAAATGATTTTAAAATACAGTTTTAAACGGCCCACTACTCAATTTTACGCACTACTACTTGCTTTTATCAGTTTAACCGTAATTTCACCTTTGTTTTCTCAAAACCAAAAAAATATATGGTATTTCGGAGACGAATCAGGTCTTGATTTTAATACGACCCCTCCTACACCACTCGTTGACGGCAAAATGCGTTCTTATGAGGGCTGTGCTACAATTTCTGATTCTGCCGGAAACTTACTTTTTTACACGAATGGTGGACCATTATCGGGTTATGGATATTCCGGTGGTATTTGGAACAGGAATCACGAATTGATGCCCAACGGTGTTTTGGTAGATTCATCAGGATGTACGAGTGCAGCTGTTTCTTCTGTCATTATACCTCATCCGGCCAAAAAAGAGCAATACTATGTTTTTACGGTAAATTGTAAAGAAAACGACTTGGGGGAAGGTGTACGTTACAGCATTGTTGATATGACCTTAGATGGAGGACTTGGCGATGTTGTTGTGCGGGACAAACAAGTTTTACCAAATGCAGTTGAAACCGTTACAGCAATTCAACACGGAAATACGTGTGATTATTGGATAATTGCCCATGAAAATAATTCGACTAATTTTCATTCGATATTGGTTTCGGATGCTGGAGTAAATGATAGTATAACAAGCAATGTCGGAAATATAGATTCAACAGGATGGTCGCAAGTTTCGGTAAACGCAACTGGATCCAAGATTGCCGTTGGAAATTATCTTACTGGCGTAACACTTTTAGATTTTAATATTAATACTGGAGTTATTTCGAACCCTCTTTATTTGGGTGTTGAAGCAGCTGGAGTGGCATTCTCAGAATCGGGAGATTACTTGTATTGCAATGACCGAAATCAGTCTATTCCGATGTGGCAATTTGATTTGAATGCGAATGATATTTTAGCGAGTAAAACATTTATTGGTAATGCCAACGACTGGAACAACTTTGGTCAAATGCTGCTAGCGCCAAATGGGAAAATTTATGTGACAGAAAAAACAAAACACACATTAGGGGTCATTCATTCACCTGAAACTGCTGGTATGGCAAGTAATTACGTTCCCAGTGATTTTTATTTGAGTTATAAATATAATTCAGAAGGGTTACCCCATTTTGCCAATACCTATTCAAGATGTTCTGATGTCTCTGTAACTAAGGAACAAAAAAATGAGATTCAAATTTATCCGAATCCCGTTCAACGCAAATTTCAAATAACGAATTGTCCGTCGTCTGCTGAGATTCAAATATTCTCTACAGATCTCAAACCTATTGCTTATAAACGCTCTGGAAATCACATTATTTTTAATCAACAAACGGCAGCAGGAATTTATTTTGTTCAAGTGGTCACGTCTCAGGCCACCTCAGTGATGAAAATTATATGTGAATAATACATTGATCAGAAAGCATATTATTTCAAAACAACCTACGTTCTGCTGGAATATTTTTTATGAAAATTATTCTACAATCGAACAGCGAGAAATTGAATCGTATAAACAATTAGTTTTAGCCTTAGTTAATTCTATTCAACACGTTTAATGCCTCAGGAACATGTTGGTCAAAATTCATTTGCGAATTAAAAACTCCGCGAACGATTCCTTTTTTATCAATGATATAAGTCACTCTGCCAGGAATAAATCCGAGTAAATTCGTCGGAACGCCAAATAATTTACGCACCTTTTTTTGACTGTCGGCGAGTAGCGTGAATGGCAAGTTATGTTTTTCCGCAAATTTTTTGTGGCTTTTTTCATCATCACTGGAAATACCTATAACTCGCGCTCCGGCATCTTTGAAATCCTCGAAGGAATCGCGAAACGAACAGGCCTGTTTGGTACATCCGGGTGAGTCGTCTTTCGGGTAAAAGTATATTACCAAACTTTTCTCGCCAATCACCTGATCGATGTCAAATTCTTCTCCGTTTTGATCTTTTAGTGTAAATGATGGACACTTGTCTCCTTCTTTTATCGCCATAAGTTCTATTTTAATGCATTTTTATAGGTCTCCAAAGCTCTTTCTCGCGCTTCCTTATGATTGACAATTGGACTTGGGTATTGTTTGGTGCCGTACTCTTCTACCCATTGTTTGATGTATTTTTCATCCTTATCAAACTTTTTTTGTTGACTTTCGGGATTAAAGATACGAAAATAGGGTTGAGCATCAACGCCGGATGAGGCCGCCCACTGCCACCCGCCAACATTACTCGCCAATTCGTAATCGAGTAACTTTTGCGCGAAATAAGCCTCTCCCCATCGCCAATCAATCAGGAGATGTTTAGTTAAAAAACTGGCGACGACCATTCGTATTCTGTTATGCATAAACCCCGTTTTATTGAGCTCACGCATCCCTGCGTCAACAATCGGGTAACCCGTTTTCCCATCGCACCAAGCCTTGTACTGATCCTCATCATTGATCCAGGGTACATTATCATATTTTTCTTTAAAGGCATCCGTAGCACTATTCGGGAAATGGTAAATGATCATCTGATAAAAGTCGCGCCAAATCAATTCGTTCAGGTATTTTTCATTCATTCGCGCCTTTCGGGCCAATGCACGAATAGCAACCGTTCCAAAGCGCAGGTGCATACTCATACGCGTCGTTCCTTCTATACTGGGAATGTCTCGTTTTTCATGGTATTGCTCAACGCGCTCATCATCGACTTCCCGAGAAGGAAAATCGACTTTTTGCTCGTCCCTGAACCCCATACTTTCGAGGGTAATCAATGCTTGTTTTGAATCTACATGGTGGAGGTTACTGAGGTACTTTTTGGTTGGATACGATTTCAAATGCTTCTCCTTGAGGTTACGCTTCCACGTTCTCATGTAGGGCGTAAAAACGCGGTAAGGATCACCATCGTCTTTAAGCACTTCATTTTTCTCGAAAATCACATGATCTTTAGCTCCTATAAATTCAATATTTTGATCGGCAAGTAATGTATTCATTTTCTTATCGCGCTCACGAGCATACGGTTCATAATCGCGATTGGTGTAGACCTTACTGACATCGTTATTATTGAGCAGTTGTTTGAAAATTTCATCAGGGGTGCCAAGGTAGACCCACAAATCTCCACCTTCTTTTTGGTAGGCTTTTTTAATCTTGTCAATTTCCCCGTGGATAAATAACACGCGTTGATCATCACTTGGCAATTCATCCAAGATTTCCGTATCAAAGATAAAAATGGGCTGCACTGCCTCCTCATTTTTAAGTGCCTTGTAAAGCCCTGAATTATCAGCAATACGTAAATCTCTTCGGTGCCAAAAAAGAACCATGAATTACAATTTTTTTAAAATTTTATCCGGTTTAGCGTAGCTGTAACGACCATGTTTTTCGGTTTTGACGTAAGTGTCTAAACCTACTCCTCCCAAAATAGGAGCTTCATCGACGTGAAGATGACCATCTTCACCAAGCAAACCTTCATCAACGTGCACATACTGGACTTTTCCAATGATCATTTTCGTATCATTGGATGGAATATCGATAATATCATCGAGTTGGAGTCCCAGCTTAAGCGGTGTATTTTTGACGTATGGCGCATGAAAACCGTCAATAAACTCACTTTCAATGGATGTCTCATCAAATTCACTTTCTTCGCGGTTGTAGCGCGCCGAAGTCTGATGAGCCTGCATAGCAATCGTTTCTGTAACCGCATTGATGGTGTAAAAAGAAGTGCCTACGATATTCTCATAGGTATGACGTGATACGGAGGTTGGGCGTTGAATAAACCCTACCAGCGGCGGGTGCGAACCAAGATGGATCACTGAACTAAAAATGGCCAAATTCGTTTGACCTTTTTTATTTTGCGAACCTATAAGGTTCATGCTTTTAATCCCACTTACAGAGTTAATGAAATGGGAGCGATACCGCTTATCGAAATCTCGTATGTCGTCGTGATGAAAAGTTTTCAATTTATTCAGCTTTTGTATATTCTACGAAATTGTTCTCCGTCTCATAAAGGCGCACCACCAGTTTGAATGACTCTAATCGCGGTTTTAATTTATCATAAATAACGCGGGCGATATTTTCTGCCGTCGGATTTAAATCAGCAAATTCGGGAACATCGAGGTTCAGATTTCTGTGATCAAAAGGTTCTTCCACCTCCTCTTTAATTATTTTTTTGAGGTCTCCCAAATCGATCACATATCCTGTGTGGGGATCAATCTCGCCTTCCACCCAGGTTTCCAGGGTATAATTGTGCCCATGATAATTGGGTGAATTGCACTTGTCAAACACCGTTTTATTTTTCTCGTCACTCCACGACGGATTGTGCAGACGATGTGCTGCATTAAATGTAGTTCTTCTTCCGACCTTGATCATATTTGAGTAATTCTTTTTTTCGATTTTCTAAAATATCTTTAAACCAAAAGGTATAAATTTCTGGTCGATGGTCCACATCTTGATAAAGTTTTTCCAGCGGCACATATTTCCAGTCTTCTACTTCATCCGGGTGCGGTTGTATTTCACCATCATATTGACCACAGAACATGTGATCAAACTCGTGTTCTGTAAGGCCATTTTCAAATTTAACTTTATAGATAAAAGATCCTAAATAATCCATTTTCGCTGTGAAACCCATTTCCTCCTCGAGCCGTCTTTGGGCAGCAGCGGCAGGCGACTCGTGGAGTCTAGGGTGCGAACAGCATGCATTGGTCCACAATCCCCCACAATGGTATTTATCATTTGCACGTTGATGGATCAGCATTTCTCCATCCGCGTTAAAAATAATGACTGAAAAAGCACGGTGTAAAACACCTTCCTCGTGTGCACGTATTTTTTCCATAGTGCCGAGAACTTGGTCTTTTTCATTCACCAGTACAACTTCCTGAGTACCCATCATACGAGATTTAAACTGTGACGAACGTAAGAAGAGACGAACAGCCGATATTTCCGATTATCTGCGATTCGGACGCGCTCATTTAAAATAACGTGCGCCGGTGTATCTTTAATTTTGGTAAATAACTTGTAATAATAAATATAAGCCATATAGGTGCCAAAGCGGGCCTTTTTAGGTAGCTGTTTAATTCCTTCATAGCCCGCAGCAAAATCTACTTCAATCTCTTTTTCAATCTCTTTTTTGACCACATTACTAAAATCTTCTAAATTAACTCCGGGAAAATAAGTTCTTCCCAATTCCTTGTAATCCGCCTGGAGATCTCTCAGAAAATTTATTTTTTGGAAGGCAGCCCCCAGCTTCATGGCACTTGGCTTGAGCCGCTGATATTCATCTTCGTCACCACCTACAAAGATCTTTAAACACATCAAACCTACAACTTCAGCAGAGCCCAAAATATACTCCTCGTAAGTATCCTGATTATACTTTGATTTATCGAGGTCCATTTCCATACTTCGCAGAAAAGTTTCGATGAGTTCGAGAGGAATCGCATACTGATTCACAGTTTCCTGAAAAGCGTTGAGAATGGGATTGAGTGAGATACCGCGCTCAATCGCCTTATAAGTGTCTTCTTTAAATTCTGCCAACAGCGTTTCTTTATCGTGATCGTGAAACGAATCGACGATTTCATCTGCAAAACGCACAAACCCATAAATGTTGTATATCGGTTGGTGCATTGATTGATGTAAAAATCGAATACCGAGCGAGAAACTCGTACTGTAGCGCTTCGTCGTTCGCTTACTCGTCTCGAAACATAAGTTATCAAACAGTTTTTTCATGGCGGTTTGTATTTTTAACAATCATCTTATTCACCTCTTTAGCAACCACTTCACCAGAGATAATACTTGGCGGAACTCCTGGTCCGGGCGTTGTCAATTGACCGGTATAATATAAATTTGAGATGTTTTTGTTCTTAATTTTTGGCTTTAAAAAGGCCGTTTGTCGCAACGTATTCGCTAATCCGTAGGCATTTCCTTTAAAGGCATTATAATCGGACTTGAAATCGCGCAGACAGTAGCTGCGTTTATAGGTCACATGTTCTCGAATGGATTGCCCAGTTTTAGCCTCCAGTCGATCCATGATAATATGATAATACTTTTCACGGAGTTCATCAGAATCATTTAAATCAGGCGCCAGGGGTACCAATAGGAATATATTTTCTTTACCCTCAGGAGCCACTGAAGGATCTGTTTTTGATGGACAACAAGCATAAAAAAGCGGATTATTTGGCCATTTTGGTTCTTGATATATCTCTTTGGCATGTTGCTGGAAATCTTCATCGAAAAATAAATTATGATGCAGCAAATCTTCTACCTTTCTATCGACGCCCAGGTAAAATAACAGCGAAGAAGGCGCCATGAGTCTAGAGTCCCAATAACTTTTGGTGTAATTTGATTTTCCATTGGCAAGTGTTTGATCGGTATGTTCATAATCAGCCCCGGAAATTACAACATCCGCTTCAATGGAAGTTCTGCCTTTAATTTCTACGCTCGATATGTGATCATTATTCAAGGAGAAGCCGGTTACCTCTTGTCCAGTAAGGATCTCAACACCTTGTTCGATGGCAATTTTTTCAAAAGCTTCAATAATTTTGTGCATTCCACCCATCGGATACCATGTGCCCAATTTAATATCAGCATAATTCATGAGTGAATACAATGCAGGAGTGTCTTTGGGCATCGCACCCAGAAACAAGATCGGAAATTCAAGTAACTCTATAATTTTAGGGTGAGAGAAATACTTGCGAATATACTTGGAAAAAGAAGAAAAAAGATGCATTTTGAAGGCACCTTTCGCTATTCTAAAATCCGCAAATTCCGTCACTTTCAGACTCGGTTTATGCACTAAATCATTAATACCTACGTCATATTTATAAGCTGCTTCTTGTAAAAATTTGTCGAGTTTTTTACTACTACCAGCCTCGAGTGACTCAAACCAATCGCGAAACGCATCGAGATTGGCGGGGATATCGTTAAGCGTTTCATCCTTCCAATAGATGCGATAGCTGGGATCCAGACGCACCAATTCATAAAAGTCGGACGCGGTATGACCAAACTGCTGATAATACCGTTCAAAAACATCTGGCATCCAGTACCAACTCGGACCCATGTCGAAGGTAAAACCATCGGCCTCGAACTTTCGCGCTCGACCACCGATGGATTCATTTTTTTCGACAAGCGTCACGCGGTGTCCCTCTTTGGCAAGAAAGCTAGCACTAGAGAGACCAGCGACCCCACCTCCTATGACGACAATCTGTTTTTCCATTAATTATTTCTGTATTTGTATTCAGGTAGTAAGTCCATCAATTTTTTTCTTGCAATGAATATACGACTTTTAACCGTACCAATCGGAATGTTTAATTCTTCGGCAATTTCCTTATACTTGAAACCAAGATAATGCATCTTAAATGGTTCCTTATACTCATCGCTTAAGGACTCCAATTGTTTATTAATCTCCCCATCAGCGATATAATTGTACGGCGTATCTCTTTTTTCAGTAGAACTATTAAGTAAAAATAGATCGGTAGAGTTGTCAAAAATTGTTTTTGATTTCACTTTACGACGATACTGATTAATAAATATATTACGCATTATCGTGAAGATCCAGGCCTTAAAATTTGTTTTCGGCGTGTAATAGTCACGATAACGAATGGCTTTTAACATTGTTTCTTGCGTAAGATCTTTTGCGTCTTCCACATTTTTTGTGTAGTTCATCGCGAAGGCCATTAAGTAGGATTCCATCGACGTCAGCGTATCATTAAATTCAACAGTAGACATATTATTTAGTTTTTGTTTAACGTTTTATATAGACTTATTCAACATAATTATGCCAAAAAAAACACCTTCTTCTACCTGTTTCTAAAAATTATATAATGTACTGATTAATAGGTTTTTACATTTACCTCTGCGCTAAACAAATTTCATTTATGGTGCAAATTGTGGGAAATATAGTGCACGGTGTGTGTAATTTTTTACACACCTACATACGCATTGATATGAAATACCTCGTCCAAATCATCCAGGTTAAGCTGTTCTACGAAAGCTCCGCCACAATAAACCCTAAGGTCGTACTTAGCAGCGAGCTGACGTAGGTAGGTTCGGGTTTCCGGAACGTCACGACTCACAACCAATGAAGTGATGAGACAATCGGGTTGCATAGTCTCCAACACCTTGTACAGCGAGTCATCAGGCACATCCGTACCCAAGTACAATACATTGTGTCCGCGTTTTTTCAAATAGTAATGATAAAACAGCAGGCTGATTTCGTGACGTTCATTGGCGGGTGTAAACAATACAAATTCTACAGAAGAACGTTGCGAATTGGCCAACCGATCAATAGCTGCAATGAGTTTTTGACGGATAACCACAGAAATAAAATGTTCTTGAGCTGGATGAATTGAGTCACTCACCCATAAAATACCGATACGTTCCAAAAAGGGTATAATGTAATGGCGGTAAACCTGTTCAAATCCCTCCTTTTCAATTCTGCGGTCCAACAGGCGTTCAAATTTGATGTGATCCAATTCTAACAACGCTTCGACGAACAAAGTTACTACAGCGCTTTGATGTTCATGTGTTTCGGTGGATTCACGCACCTCTTTTTCCAATTGGTCGTCCGCAAGGGCCGCAATTTTAGAGATGCGCCACCCAGCGTTATAAAGTATGGCAATATTTAAAAGGCGGCGCAACTGATATTCGTCGTAAGTGCGTATTTTAGTGGAGGTGCGTTCGGGAGTCAATATATTATAGCGTTTTTCCCATATTCTTATGGTGTGGGCTTTAACTCCAGAAAGTATCGCTAAATCTTTTATTTTATGAGCACTCATAAACACTTATGATCGGGTTAGTACAACACAAACCACCTTAAACATATTGAATTTTTTACGCATGTTAATCACATAGATACTAATTTATTTACTATTTTCGAAGTTTAGCACTAAAATATACACGTATGAAAACGATTTTTGTCTTTTTATCTATGATCACCTTAGGTTTTTTGTTCAATGCATGCGAAAATGAACAAAATGATGACGAGCCCAAAGAGCGAAAGGTTGAATATACTGATGAAGCTGAAGATCTCTATCATTACGAGGCTTTCAGTTTAAAGCCGTATGAGATAGATGCGTTGATTTATTTGCCCGATGCCACCGCAAATATCGGAGCAGCGACAGATCCAAAAGTAGAGCATGAAGAAGATGGATACCAGTGGGATGTGTATGTGGGGCAAAACTTTCACATGCATATTGAAGACTGGGGAGAAGAAGACGCTTTGAAAGCACATCTGGAAGAATTAAAAGATCAATCTTCGATCTATGAAGTCGAGTTTTTAGAAAAAGAGGATAATTTCGTTTATTACAAATCGACACTCAATATGGAAGAAGGCAACAATAACGTAGGAGTAGATCACGTCACCTTCCACGTTGTTGCACAGCACACCATAGATGGGATTAACTACATATTCAGAACGAATAAAGATGGACACCCCAAGCCCATTACCGACTATATGGCGAAATCTGTAAAAAGCGTTAAGCCTATTGAGGATCCGGCTTAATCTCCTTCTTTTTTCTTTTCAGACTGATCTTTATTGCTTATTTTATTACCCTGAAAAGCGCTGGGAACCAAATCGGGGATGATTCGCAGGATGATTGGAAGGATAATC
>CAJXMN010000048.1 GCA_913056215.1 uncultured Flavobacteriales bacterium
TGTAGTGAAGGATGTTTTTGTAGTTAGCGCTTTCTACTGGCTTTTGGCTGATTTGTTTCCTATTGTTACGGGTAGAAAACGCTTGACGTTTCTTTCGTTACTCTGGATCTGTTTCATGCTTTTTATTCTATATCATCTGCGTTCCTTTATGATTGTAGCTGTAGCTCTGCCGCTTTTTATTGCACTAATGGTACGCTTAACCAAGAGAATAAGTAGTAATGAAAAGCAGTTTTTAGCTTTTAGAATTCTGATCGCTGGCTTCGTGATTTTCTCTCTTCTTGCTTTTTTCCAGTTTTCGAACTTTACACAGATGATTGAATCAAATCCGTATTTGCAAGAAGTAGCGGTAATTCAGAAAGATTTTGCCCAAAATAAAAACTATACTGGAACCCGTTATGATTTGGGAATAACGGAATATAATGCTTGGGGATTATTAAAAGCGGCTCCGTTGAGCGTATTTACATCATTTTATAGACCGCTCCCCTGGGAAGCAGACAGTGCTTTTTTGTTGATCAGTGCAATGGAAAACATGGTATTGTTAATTCTGACTGTACGTTTCTTCTTTTTCTCGGGTAATTTTTCGCAACATTTTAAGTTCATTCGATCTCAGGAGTTTTTGGTGTTTGTTATATTATTTTCTTTAATACTTGGGTTTTTAGTGGGGTTCACCTCAGGACTGTTTAACGTATTAGTTCGATTTAAAGCACCCTTTGTCGGTTTATTACTGATCTTTTTAGCCGCTTCCGAAAAACATTTAAAAACTGCGAAACACCATAGAAAATCTATGGAATAATTTCTAAATTCAGGCTCTACTTTTTTAAAGTGTTACTGTTTATAAAAACATTGGTCCGGGTTGCCAAGTGAAAAAGATAACATTACACCAAACATGGAATACCAATCGTTAGTTGAGCTATTCCCGCGACTTCCTGTCATGCCCCCTGTAACAGTGGAGCGATCTGATAAACGAGTTGCTATATTGCCATTTTCTTGCGTTAATTCTGTTTTAGAAACATAATTTCCTTCACCGACATCATCTAAATAGTCTGTGAAGGTTTTGCGAATACCATATTCTAAGGATATTGCTGCTCGTTCACCTAAATTGAGCTTCATTCCTACACCGAGCGGTACTACGAACTGTACGAGCGGATAGGGGTCTTTTTCTGAGAGTGAGCTGCCTTGTCCTTCAGTACCTAACGGTTGAAGTTCTATTAATTCACCCTGGTAGTTGGTCATGGGGTTCATCTGAAAGACTCCGAGGTCTATACTCAAATAGGGAGTAAAAAAATATTTGGGATTACCTAATTTGTAATTTTTATAATGAAATTCTATTCCGCCAGTCAGTTCGAAAATTTCAGACTGAAAAGAAAGATTACGCATTTGCTGGATTTCATTGTCAGCATCGCTATCGTAGCCTTCAACTGATCCGTAGCGGAAAGTACTACGCAGCGATATTCTAGAGTTCACACTGAAACGATAGATCGCTCCAGCAGCTAATTTAGTGCGTCTAAAATGGAAATAGGGATTTAAATCACCAATGTAGTAGCTGCCACCAGCCATAATGCCGAAAGATGAACGCGATCGAAAATTCTCAGATTGACTCCATAACTCATTTGTTGAAGATACGAGGAGCATAAACAAAATAAACAATCTTAATTTCATGGCAGTGTCTAAACGTATATACAATAAAAATATTTTATCCTTCATTGCGTTGATCGATACCCCACATCATTTTATTGCGTATTGTATCGAGGAAGTTATTTTCTTCGAATTTAATTACATTGATCATAAAATCAGCTTTGTGAAGAATAACTTCCGTTCCATTTTTGACTGATTTTGAATGTGAGTCGAGCGTCATTAAAAACTTCCGATCGCGCCCTTTTACTTTTAATTTGATGGGCATGTGATCCGGAACAACCACAGGACGCACGTTCAAATTATGCGGAGCAATTGGGGTGAGAATATGAACAGCACATCCCGGTGTGATAATTGGCCCACCGCAACTTAAGCTATACGCTGTAGAACCCGTTGGCGTTCCTACAATTAGGCCATCGGCCCAATATGAGTTAAGGTATTTGCCATCCAATGAAGCATCAACGGTGATCATTGAAGAAGTATCTTTTTTGTGAACTGCAAGTTCGTTGAGCGCGAGATTGTTATCCCCGTAGATGTTATCTTCTGTTTGTACGCGTAATAAGGAGCGTTTTTGGTATACGAAATCTTTACGGATGACCCGTTCTATGGTTTGCTCTAATTGTTCAGTACTTGTGTTGGCAAGAAAACCGAGACGACCTGTGTTGATTCCAATAATAGGGACTCCACTGGATCGAATATAACTGACCGTTTTTAAAAATGTCCCGTCTCCACCAATACTGATGGCAAGATCAATACCACTCACAAAATCCTTGTAATGGTCGAACGTATCGTATTCCTGACCGATCCCCACTTTTTTGATGAGTTGATCGCGAAAATCGACTGCTAAGATCGGTTTTATAGCTACCGATTTTAAATGATTGAAAAATTGCTTAAAAAAAGGAATTTCATGCTTCAGTATTTTTCTGGAATAAATTGCTGCATTCATAATTAGATATTCAAATATTTCATCAATTCGTCGTAGCGATCTTGCAAGTCCTCATGGTGACTATTACGCTGAAAGCTTGCTTTGATGGAATAATCGTATCGTTCTAAGGCACGTATGATACGGCCTAAATCGATCCGATTAATTTTCAGCGTGAGCTGAAGCTTCTTGGTATTAACAGGTGAGGTGATGAACGTACTTAAAATACGCGCATTTTCACTTTCTATTATTTGAGCAATATGAGCAAGTGAGTAATCAGTCTCATTCATTTCTAAAATGATGATTCCACCCGCTTCTTTTATGCTACCAGTGTCTGCTATGCGCTGTATTAAATGAACAATGTTGATGCTGCCAAGAAAGTGCTCTTTTTCGTCGAGTACAGGGACGAGCGTTAAATGATCATTCGAAGCGAGTCCAAGTACTTCGTAAATGTGTCGATCACCAAGAACATAGGGGCGTGGTAAATGATCAAAAAGTGTATCTAACGTTTTGGAAAGATCATTTTTATCGAGCAAATCATCTTCCGAGACGAGGCCTACAAAGTTTTCGCCTTTGAGAACAGCGAGGTGATTTACTTTAAACTCTTCCATCCAACGCAGTGCAACCTCACCCGTATCGGTATGCTTTAGTGGAGGAATATCTTCTGTTATTAAATCTAATGCAATCATTGTGATGACCAAAGTAGTAATTCTAGTGTAATGTATATAAATTTGTTTCTATAAAAATACAATAGAGCATGACAAAACTAAGTGTTAATGTAAATAAAATTGCTACGTTGCGCAATGCCCGTGGGGGAGAATTGCCAAATGTAACACAAGTTGCTATTGATTGTGAACGTTTTGGAGCAGACGGTATAACGATTCACCCAAGACCTGATGAAAGACACATTACGAAGAAAGATGTCTACGATCTGAAAGAAGTGGTTACTACCGAATTTAATATCGAGGGCTATCCCAATGAACGATTCATGCAGCTGATAAAGGATACGCGGCCTACACAAGCCACACTTGTTCCCGATCCACCGGATGTGTTGACATCTAATGCGGGCTGGGATACCCAGAAACATGTTGACTTCCTAAAAGGTATCTGTGCCGAAATCAATGCATGTGGTGTTCGAAGCTCAATTTTTGTGGAAACAAATCCTCAGATGATTGACTATGCTCAAGAGATTGGCGTTGATCGCATCGAACTTTATACGGGCCCATACGCAGAAAATTATGGGAACGATGCCGAACAGGCTGTGCTTCCATATGTTAGGACTGCCAAACGAGCCCAAGCATTGGGTATTGGTATAAACGCAGGGCACGATTTAAATTTAGCTAATTTGGGATTTTTTAAGCGCTCCATTCTCGGGTTGGATGAGGTCAGCATCGGTCATGCATTGATCGCAGATGCGCTCTATTTTGGTCTGGAAGAGACCATAAAAAAGTACAAGGAATTATTAGTTTAGACTGTTATGCAACTACATTATAAAAAAATGGGGAGTGGTCAGCCACTCATTATTCTTCATGGTTTATTCGGTTCTTCTGATAACTGGCAGACACACGGTAAAAAATTAGCAGAATATTTCGAAGTGTATCTTGTTGATCAACGAAATCATGGTAAATCAGACTGGAGTGATGAGTTTAATTATGACCTAATGGCGCAAGATCTTCATGAATTTATTGAAGCCCGCGAATTGGAGGATAGTATTTTGATTGGTCACTCCATGGGGGGTAAAACAATCATGCGCTACGCGCAAGAGTATCCAAGTTCAATTGAAAAAATGATTGTGGTGGACATGGGAGTAAAATCATATCCTATCCATCACGATGTCATCATTGAGGGATTGAAATCGATAAACCTTGATGAAATCAGTTCACGCAGTGAAGCCAGGGAACAATTGAGTAATTATATTGAGCAAAAGTCGATTCGACAATTTTTACTCAAAAACCTGTATTGGATTGAGAAAGGCAAATTAGGCTGGCGTATAAACCTACCTGTATTAGAGAAGCGCCTACCGGAAATTACAAAAGCGCTTCCAGAGAAAGAGTCACTTGTTGATGTTCTATTTATTGCGGGAGGTCAATCGAATTATGTAGTGCCTTCAGATTATGATGGTATTCGAAATTATTTCCCTTTAGCTGACTTTTACGTTATTCAAAGTGCTGGTCATTGGATTCATGCCGAAGCTCCGGAAGAATTTATCGAAGAAGTGCTGGGATATTGTCTTCGATAGGCCAAAGAATCATTGATTTGGGGACAGATCGCTAGCGAGTTGTATACAATACGAATAAAAAAAGAGGCAATCATTCGATTGCCTCTTTCAATATCGTTTTTTATTGCCGAATTTTTATTCTTCGCCTTCCTCTTCCTTTTCCTCTTCTTCTTCCTTCGCGCTATAATCCATCCGTACAACCTCTCCTTCTGTTCTACGATTATACTGGTGAAGTTCCTCAAATAGTTCTTTGTCAGAACTTTTAAATTGATTTATGTACTTTTCAGTTAATTCAATTTCTTCGTATTCTCCTTTAGGAGGGTCTGGATAATAAAGGCTATCTTTCTTATAAATTACGCGAGGCTGGTTTTCTCCTTTACCTTCTGGCACGAGTCGTTCGGGATTTACACCTTTTGAATTAACAAGGTAATCTACGCAGGATTGAGCTCTTTCTTGAGCAAGTCGCTCATTGGTGCGAGATGAACCGCGCGAATCGGTGTGAGAAACGAGTTTTAACACCATACCAGGATATTCTTCCAGTAATTCATACACGTAATTTAACGAATCTTTCGAATCGATCACACCTTCCTCAACTTTCAATTCTGCTGATCCTAGATCGTAACGAACTTCAGGTAAAACAATAGGCGTTTTTGGAAGTAGACTCGTTTCAACGATAAAGTTTTGGTCGTAATTCAAATCTACTGTAGAAAAAGTTTCGACAACATCGCTTGGATGATATCCCTCTTTGGGTAGTACTTTAACAGTGTAATTGGTTTCTTCGTTAATGTAACGATCTCCGTTTGGTTTTTTATCCCAATAAATAACTCCTTCAGAGTTGGTTACACCCTTAAAAGAACCACCGCCCTCAGCTGATACCTGAACGGTAGCTCCATCAATACGCTGTGTACCGCCAACTTCGGTTACGATGACTTTAAGGTCAAATACATTAGGGGGTAATTCATACGACCATATGTCTGGCAGGCCTCGCGATCCTCGAGAACCATCGCGATTAGAAGTGAAAAATCCATTGCGTTTATCCATTTCGATGAAATGGTAGTCGTTGGCATCTGAATTAATTGGTGTACCCAGATTTTCTGGAACTCCAAAATTCATTTCTCCCTCTTCCTTTTTAGAGCGAAAAATATCTTTACCGCCGAGTCCTTCATGACCAGTAGAGGCGAAGTACAAGTCTCCGTTAGAAGCATAAGTAGGGAACATTTCATCTCCCGAAGTATTAATTTTAGGTCCTAAATTCTTGGGGGCAGTCCATGTTTCTTCTCTCCGTTGGTACTTCGTATACCACAAGTCTTTACCGCCTTGTCCGCCTGGCATGTCACTTGCGAAAATAAGGACTGATCCGTCTTCATTTGGGCAAGGGTGACCAACGCTGATCGTGTCATTTTTATTGAGCGGTAATTTCCGTGGCAATCCCCAGGAACGACCTCGTTTTTCTGCACTCCAAATTTGACAACCGAGATCTTTTTTCTCTACCATTGGACAACGCGTTATGAACATATTTCTAAACCGACCATCGAAGACCATTGTTCCTTCGTTATGTTCAGTGTTTACACTATCAGCTTCAAATAACTTAGGAGGCTGCCAGTTACCGCTTCGATCCATTTCAACCTCCCAGATGTTGAAAAAACCCTCTCCTGTGACTGGATCTTTTCCTGATCCGACAGGTGCACTGCGGGTAGATGCAAAAACGATCGTATTTCCGCGTCTGCTCGATATTGAAGGAGCAATATCCATTCCTTCATCATTAATTTTAAATTCAGACTTAACAGTGTAACGCGTGCGATTATCTTTCATCACTTTCGCACGATCCAATGACTTTAAAGCATTTTTAACTTGTTGATCAGTAGGGACTAGCTCCAAAAAAGCATTGTAATTTTCTTTAGCCTTTTCGTATTCTCCTTGTTTTTTATAAAGATTACCTAAACGAAAATAGACGTTGGGATTATCTTTGTGATGTTTCAAATCAATGGCACGCTGATACCAATCAATAGCCTTCTCTGTTTCATAGGACTTTTCAAATGAATGAGCCGCCTTATAAGCGAGTTCTGATTTCAAAGCTAGTGCTCGCTCATTTTTTGGAGAAATACGGTCGTAAGCTTTAACCAATAACTCTTTAGCTTCAGAGTATTGATTACCTTCATAAGATGCATTGGCTTTCCCCACGATAGCGGGTTGCGCTAAAACAGTTGAGCCTAATAATAAGAATACGACAATAGCTAAATTTTTCATCTTCATAGATAATGGATTATGTGAAAATTTCCCGAAAGTAACTAAAAATTAACGTTAAACACAAGTAAACCACAAAATTAATTAATGATATGGATTTGAGACTTGAAAAGCGATGTGAATTTTTTTTGGTGATGTTTTGAATGAAAACTGTTTAATGATCCTGTCGCCCGGATAAATAGGTTCTCCAGCGTTCCAGAATACGTTGAAAATTTTCGGGTAATGGCGAGTCGAAACGCATGAACTCTGTATTTTTGGGGTGTTCAAAACCAAGCGTTTTTGCATGCAAAGCCTGACCGTCGAGAAGGGCAAAATTGTTTTCGACAAACTGCCGATATTTGGTAAAAGTTGTGCCCTTCAAAATCCGGTCACCGCCATACTCCAAATCGTTAAAAAGTGGATGACCGATATGTTTCATGTGTACTCGAATTTGATGAGTTCTTCCCGTTTCCAGTTTACATTCTACAAGCGTTACATAACCAAAGCGTTCTAGCACGCGATAATTGGTTACGGCATGTTTTCCGTATTCGCCATCTGGAAAAACAGTCATAATTTTTCTGTTCTTTGGTGAGCGTCCCAGATGCCCTTCTATGCGTCCTGTGTCCTCTTTAACGTCACCCCAAACGAGCGCATAATATTTTCGTTCAGTTGTACGGTTGTAAAACTGTTTGGCCAAATTTGTCAGCGCGTGCTCTGTCTTAGCTACGACCATTAATCCAGTTGTATGCTTGTCTAAGCGATGTACGAGGCCAGGTCGTCCAAAATAATCATTAGGAAGTTCAGGGAGATGTTCAAAATGATAAAGCAGTGCGTTGACGAGTGTTCCTGAATAGTTACCGTAACCCGGATGAACGACCATATTAGCTTTTTTATTCACAACTACCAGGTCGTCATCTTCGTAATGAATATCGAGCGGCATGTCTTGTGCAATAAGTTCTAATTCGCGAACGGGGTATGGTAATACGATCGAAATAATATCTTCGGGTTTTACTTTATAATTCTGCTTGACTGTCTGGTCATTCACTAAAATATTTCCATTTTTTGCTGCTACTTGAATTTTATTACGGGATGTATTGGGCATGCGGTCCAACAAAAATTTATCGATACGCAATACCTCCTGCCCCTTGTCAGCTGTGAATTTGTAATGCTCAAACAATTCTTCACTGTCTTGATCTGAATCGTGTTTTTCGGTACTTTTTGAAGGTTCGTCCATGAGTTACTGTATAATCAGCTTTTTATTGATAATCTCGTTGTTGTTACCTTGTATAGCTACAAAATAAACACCTTTGTTTAAATGGCTCACATTTATAGACCCGTTGAGTGATGTGGAAGTCAGAACTTCTTGGCCACGCGCATTAAAAATGGTGATACGATCAAGTGATCCAGCACTGGATTCTATCCGAATGCTTTGTGAAGCGGGGTTTGGGTAGATGTTGGCTGCTACTGAATTCGGCTTTGATGACTGTTGATATTCGGGAATATCTAATAAATAGTCCATTTTGCTCGTAACCATCGGGCGCATCATAACGGCTCCAGAAAAGCTTGCATTGTTCCATACGTTACCACCATCTACACTCCAGAAGATACGATCGGAGACATCATGGTTTTTGTCAAAACCAATATTGAGACGTTCCTCATCGATTTGGCGCATTCCAATATAAAAAGTCTCGTCTACGTCAACTTTCATTGTATCCTTGAAATAATAAATGGTAAATTTGTTGCGCCTGCTGGTGTATTTAGGTTGTCGCGGGAAGAAAAATTCATCTTCGTAGATCAAGTCTCCCGGTTGCCCATTGTCATCTCCCCAAACAGAAAGTAAAAACAAGTTTCCAGATACGTCAACGACGGAAGGAACAAAATGAATTTTTATTCCGACTAGCGAGTCCGGTTGATAGGCGTCAAAACGATAAGCGAGAAGACCTTGTTCTCCAGTTACGCCATAAGCTTTTTCAGCCGTTCCATCATCGTAGGCGTAATAATTTTCAAATCGCTGTTCGCCGAAAGTCGAATCATTTTCAACATAATTTGGAAATTGAGCATTGGCGCTAGCTTTCCAATTGAAGGTTGCAGAAGTGTCATTGGGCAGGTTTGGATCGTAAGAATAACCTGTTGAGAAATCATGGAGGCTTGAATATGTCGTTCGAGGAGCATAGTTAATATTACCTCCTGATAGGGTTGAAGCATTCAGTGTAAAGCTACCCTCCAAATTCTGATCATAAAAAATGGATACATTTCCATTCTGATTGTTTTCAGTGAGCTCACTATTGTTGCGTACGGTAACAGCGACTTCGTCACTCATTTTGTTGTTGGGTTGATTTCTGTAATGCTTCCAGGGTACAGCGGTGTAATCTTTCAATAGTGAGGAGAGGGGATAGACGAAGGCAAAATCTTTGAACAACGTATCTTGATAACCTGATAGCGCTCGGAAATTCACATAATCGATATGAAAATGGTCGATTCCACCAGCGAGTGACCCGTAATTCATAAATCGAAATTTAAAGCCATTTTCGAAATATTCGGTGTTGGTGACGGGTAAATGCACCACTTCCCATCCTGATTCAGATCCACCAGCAGCACTCCAAACGCGATTCCATTCTTGATTGTTAGGAGCAAAAAAATCGAGATAGAGTGAATCTGTTTCTTCAGGTTCATCCCCAAACCCTTCCCGTTGAAGGAGAAAGCTGAAATAGAGGGAGTCTGCTGGCGATTCAACTGACAAATCCAGCGGTTTTGAATTGAGTGTATCTGCCGTTCCTGGGTTAGTGTTGCCAAAACTGTACGGATAACCAGAAGCGTCAAGACCATCAAAACTTACGACGCCCAGTGTCCATGGAGCGACAGCTAAACGGTAATTTTGATAAGCAAGCTCATTGAGCCACAGCTTAGAAGGGTTGTTAATTGATTTTACAAAAATTCGCGCTGAATCTTGTCGATAAAATGGATCAGAAATCCAGACGGTATCGATGGTATTGCTTCCATTATTAATGGTGTCAAAAGTATTGTAGGCTGGATAGCCATAGCTGGATATATGGTTAGGCGGATAAGTACTCAGGTCATCATATAAAAATCGAACAGAATCGTAGTAGTAGAGTATGGTTGTGTCAGCCTGTGCATTATATTCGGAACGATATGTTTTTTGATTCGAATATTCACTTTGAGGCGCCAGTGGGGTTTGCAAGTTTTCATCGAGCATTCTATAGTAGAGGGTATCAGATACGTTAGCTCCTCCATAGTTCGTCTCGTACTGCTGAAAATTGTTCTGTGAAAATTCATCGAAAAAGGGTAGGTTGAGCGTGTCTGTCAGGTAAACAAACGTGCTATCGAAACTGTTCTCCAATGCTTTAGTTGCATTTAAACGTTGCGTTTGATGATCAAAAAGGTCCGGGTTCGCTGTTATAGGACCCTCTTCGTCTTGGGCGTATATTGCTAGCGGAGATAATAGAATGAGTAGAACAATGTACTTCATAGTATTCAGTAAATTATTGTTCGGGAGCGGCGAATACTGTAATCGTAGATCCTTTCGGTACTTTACTGCTATCCATAGCTACAGGTGTTTGTTTGTTAATTTTTGCCTGCGTACTATCAGCCTGGGTTATACAATTGTTGTAGACAGCAAATAGTCTCACCCCCTCGATACCGTTCAAACGATCTTGAGCTTCTTTTATTGTTAATCCTTTTAATTTTGGTACGCGAATCATAGCTTCGTTAGTAGCTTTCTTTCCCACTGTCAACTCTATTACCGAATTGATAGGGAGACGTTGATCTTTTCGAATCGGCTGTCCTTTATACTCTTGATCAATCACACTTCCTTGATCTTCATTGCTGGCAACATACTCAATCCGCGTGCGGAGTCCCTTTGTTGTAAGCATCGCCTCTGCAAAACGCTGGCTTTTGCTCACTACCACGGGCACAGTAACAAGTCGCGTACGCTTAGAAACGCGTACCTGGATAGTGCGACCAGATTTTACTTTTAACCCTGATGAATCTGTTGCTATCGGTTTTTGGAAAATGATGGTCCCTTCCACCAGGTTTGGATTATATATGGAATCGATAATTTCGTACTTGAGATCTTTGTTGGTCAATAGGGCGGGGATGTCTGAAGCTTTGTTTCCGATGAGGTTCGGTACAGCTATGGCTTCTCCTAATCGCGCATAACTATTGAAGTAACTCATCGTACCCCAGATGATACCAACCCAGACAATCAATATCAATAAGAAGTTGATCCAAAACTTTTTACTGATCAAAAAGTTGCCGAGTTTTTTTAAAAAGCGCATACATGTTTGATTAAATACGTCATTGGAACAAAGCTAATGAAATTTAAAGTAATTGTGTTTATTTCGTTTTTAAAAACACAATGCTTATAACTTTTTTCAATTGTCAATCATTAAAGGAAATTTTGCCTTTTTTTTGTGTTTAAACGGGCGATATGATAAATGTTGGTATTTTTTGTGGAGGATATTCGTCAGAATTTGAAATATCGATGAGTAGTGCCAGATTGATTCTCGATCATGTGAACGGTGAAACATACAATGCGTTTTTGGTAGAAGTCAATGAAAAAGGATGGTTTGCACATGGAGAGGACGAGAAATACGCTGTCGATTTTACTGATTTCTCATTTGTGAATAGTCAGGGGCAAACTATGAAGATTGATTTAGCACATGTTTACATTCACGGAGATCCTGGAGAGAACGGTAAGTTGCAGGCCTATTTTGAAATGAAAAAGTTACCTTTCGTTAATAGTAGTGCACTGTCTTCTGAACTTTCTTTTGATAAGTGGTTTTGTAATCAGTTTTTGAAAGGTTTTGATATTCCTGTGGCTGCATCGGTGTTACTTATGAAGAATAAATCCTTTAGCAGTAGTGATATCGTTGATCGCTTAGGGTTGCCCTTGTTTGTGAAGCCCGCGGACTCTGGATCTAGCTATGGTATTTCAAAGGTGTACAATCAAGAGGAACTGCAACCAGCCATTGAAGATGCTTTCAAGGAAGGCAGAACGGTAGTTTGCGAGTCTTTTCTGAAGGGGACAGAAGTAACTTGTGCTGCATATGAGAATAATAAGGGCCTTCAAGTGTTGCCTTGTACTGAAATAGTAACTGAAACGGACTATTTTGATTATGAAGCAAAATACCTTGGAAAGGCAAAAGAGATTACACCAGCTCGGATACCGAAAGATTTAACGATCAAAATTCAGACGCTTACAAAAGAAATATATGCCTTATTGCAGATGAGATCGCTTGCCAGGGTGGACTATATGATCGTTGATGGAGAGCCTTATGTTATTGAGGTGAATTCCACTCCTGGATTTTCAGGGGAATCTTTGGTTCCGAAGATGCTCAAATGTGCAAACATCAAAATAGGGGATTTTTGGAAAGAAATTTATGCATTTGAAAGGAGGCGATTTGGTTAATGCGCTAATTCTTTAAGCTACCAAAACTACCGCCAATTACCAGGCTGATATAGTGCCAACGCGCTGTTGGTCGTCCTGTAAGATCTCTGAACGTTCTAATTGAGTATTCTAATCCTATACTAAACTCCCCTAAATTTATTTTTACTTCAGGTGCTATTAAATAATTAAATTCGAGTGAAGGATTTAATGCGTCATCTGTTGATATCACTAACCCACCATTAAGTGAAGATTCTATTGAATTCGACAGATTGAAATCATAATGGAGTCCTGCACCGACGTGTAAAGGCGTTAATATTAAGCCTTGAGGGAAAAGTCCTATTCGAGCCCAGGTTAGTTTAAAAAAGGTTGAAGTGTTTCCCCTATCCTTAATTAACCAGTTGTTTCCCATTTTATAAAGAAGACCTCCAGTCATTAAATATGTTCCCGGATTTACTTTTTAAGTCCGGTTGTGCCTTCTTGTTGGTTAAAAGCATTAAAGGGGGTGAGTAGAAAAAATACGATAGCAGTAACTAATAATTTTCTCATCAAATAATTAATCTAATAATTTAAAGAATTTTTATTACAGCCGTATAGTTTGATTTGGCAAAAAAACATTGAGTGAGAAAAGACGCTTATAACATTAGTAGCCTCTTTCGTTAGCCAGCAACTAATCGTATATAAGGGGAGTCATTTATAAAAAGCCCAACTCCAATTTCGCCTCTTCACTGATCATTTCTTTGTCCCAGGGTGGATCGAAAACGATGTTTACTTTCGCAGATTTGACACCATCAACGGCAGCAACTTTGTCTTCAACCTCCTGAGGTAGGGATTCAGCTACTGGACAGTTTGGTGACGTAAGCGTCATTTCTATATCGACATGCTGATCGGTGTTAATCTTTACTTCATAAATTAACCCTAACTCATAGACATCAACTGGGATTTCAGGGTCATAGATGGTCTTGAGAACATTGATAATTGTATCTTCTAATCCTGCATCGCTCATAGTTCTTACTTTTTGCAAATGTACAACAAGTAAAAAAACAAATCGAACTTCTGGAATGTTTTCACTTGACAAAAGGACGTTAGTTTCGAAAAATAAGCGTTTGATTTTTTTGTTCATATACCATAAATTAGGTATTTTTGCACTGTATTTGGTCTTTATTTAAATTAAGTCTAAATAACTTTAACAAAAATAAGAGCTATGATAAAAGTTACAGAATCTGCACGCAATCAAGCAGAGCGTCTAATGAACGAAGCCGGAGCAGAAGGTAGTTTTATCCGCGTTGGTGTGCAGGGTGGAGGTTGTTCTGGATTGATGTACGAACTCGACTTTGACCATGAAGACCGCGAAGGAGATAAAGTATTCGAAGATAACGGCGTTAAAATTGTTGTCGATAAAAAGAGTTTTTTATACCTGGTCGGTACTACACTGGATTACTCTGGTGGTTTAAATGGGAAAGGTTTTGTTTTCAGCAATCCGAATGCCGACCGAACATGTGGTTGTGGAGAGAGTTTCTCCATATAATTAAATGAAAACAATGATATGGGTTATACTGAAGATGAATTAGCAAAAGATTTAGAAAGTCAGGAGTATAAGTTTGGTTTTACCTCCGATTTTAAAGCAGATAGAGCGCCAGATGGTATTAATGAAGATATAATTCGGTTTATTTCTGCTAAAAAAGAGGAGCCGGAGTGGTTGCTGGAAAAACGTCTACAGGCATACAAAGCCTGGATGCAAATGAAAGAGCCAGAATGGGCACATGTGCATTACGAAAAACCGAGCTTTCAGGATATCTGCTATTATGCAGCACCTGAGCAAACTAAGAAATACGAGAGTTGGGACGACGTGGATCCAGAGATGAAAGAAACCATGAGTAAGCTTGGGATATCTATGGAAGAACAAAAAAAGTTGACAGGTACAGCGGTCGATTTTGTGATGGATTCTGTCTCAGTGGCTACTTCTTTCAAGAAAAAATTGAATGAGCTGGGAATTATTTTTTGTTCTTTTTCTGAAGCTGTTCAGGAGTATCCAGAGTTAGTTAAAAAGCACATGGGTACGGTGGTGCCACATCAGGATAATTTCTACGCGGCATTAAATAGTGCGGTGTTTACAGATGGCTCTTTTTGTTATATACCTGAGGGTGTTACTTGTCCAATGGAATTATCTACTTATTTCCGAATAAATGAAAGTGGAACAGGGCAATTTGAGCGCACGCTCGTAGTAGCTGAAAAGGGAGCCTACGTTTCCTATCTGGAAGGATGTACAGCGCCTATGCGTGACGAAAACCAGTTACACGCAGCAGTTGTGGAACTCGTAGCAAAGGAGGATGCTGAGATTAAATATTCTACTGTACAGAATTGGTATCCTGGCGATAAAGATGGTAAAGGAGGAGTTTTTAATTTCGTAACCAAACGCGGGCTGTGTGAAAAGAATGCAAAGATATCTTGGACACAGGTAGAGACAGGATCTGCGGTAACCTGGAAGTATCCTTCGTGTATTTTAAAAGGCGATAATTCTACGGGTGAGTTTTATTCGGTTGCGGTAACCAACAATTACCAACAAGCGGATACAGGTACGAAAATGGTGCACCTTGGTAAGAATACAAAGAGTACTATTATCTCGAAGGGTATTTCTGCCGGTCAGTCAGAGAACTCGTATAGAGGACTTGTTCAGATTCATCCCAAGGCTGAGAATGCACGGAACTTTTCTCAATGTGACTCATTACTAATGACAGATCGTTCCGGTGCGCATACTTTCCCATATATCGAGTGTAAAAATAACTCTGCCAAGATTGAACATGAGGCAACGACCTCAAAAATTGGAGAGGATCAGATATTTTATTGTAAACAACGCGGGATTGATGAAGAAAAAGCGATCGGATTGATCGTCAATGGTTATTGTAAAGAGGTCTTGAATAAACTGCCCATGGAATTTGCAGTGGAGGCACAAAAATTACTCGAAATCTCGCTCGAAAATTCAGTAGGTTAAAAAAATTAAAAAATCAAAAGAATGTTAACGATTAAGAATTTACATGCTTCAGTAGAAGAAGGAGCGGAAATATTAAAGGGGTTGAATATGGAGGTTAATGCCGGAGAGGTGCATGCCATCATGGGGCCAAATGGAGCTGGAAAATCAACGCTTGCGGCAGTTTTAGCTGGTAAAGAAGGGTATGATATTACACAGGGCGAAGTGAGTTTTGATGGTAAGGACTTGTTGGAGTTAGAGACAGAAGATCGCGCTAAAGAGGGGATGTTTCTCGCATTTCAATATCCTGTGGAAATTCCAGGAGTCTCAAACATTAACTTTCTGAAAACAGCGTTAAACGAGATTCGTGAATATAGAGGAGAGGAGGCATTAAATGCTAAGGATTTTATGGCTCGTGTACGAAAATCTTCAGAGATTGTAAACCTCGATCCGAAGCTTGCTAGCCGATCAGTGAATGCAGGCTTTTCAGGAGGGGAAAAGAAACGCAATGAGATCTTTCAGATGGCCATGCTCGAACCAAAACTTTCGATCTTGGATGAAACGGATTCGGGGTTAGATATCGATGCATTAAAGGTTGTATCTGATGGTGTCAACAAGTTGCGATCAAAAGATAATGCGGTGATCATTATTACACACTACCAGCGTTTGTTGGATTATATTACGCCGGATTATGTGCATGTTTTGGCCGATGGTAAAATTGTTAAAACGGGTCCTAAGGAATTAGCGCTGGAATTGGAGGAGAAAGGTTATGATTGGTTGAACGAGGAAAAAGAAACCGTATAATTTTATGGAAGTTGCAGCAGAAAATAAGGTATTGAGTTTCGTAAATGGCTGGGAACGGCCCACGGAAGAAAATGCCGTACGCAAGGAGGCATTGCAGGCATTAAATGCTATGGAATTTCCAACTACGCGTGTTGAGGATTGGAAATATACGCGCGTTGGTAAAATTACTAAACGTTCGTTCAAACAGCTGAACACGACGATTGATACTTCGCCTTATATTATTGAAGACCTCGATGCACACCAACTCGTTTTCGTCAATGGGTATTATCGAGAGGATTTGTCAGCTATCAAAAAGGATGATGCGCTTACTATTCAACCGGTAGATCGAGTGGATGATGCTTATTACGGTCAGCTAGTTGAAGATATTGATGAGAATGTATTTTCATTAATGAATAAAGCCTATTCTAATGGCGGTGTGTACTTGCATGTCGCTAAGCAAATGAAAGTTGAGCATCCGATTCACATGATACATGTGTTAACCGGGGATGAGGTTGTGGCAAATCCGCGCCATTTTATTCGCGTTGAACAAGGAGGGAAAGCTGAAGTAGTGACTACTTTTCAATCTGAAAAAGCAGAGGAGTCATTTTCCAATGTCGTCATGGAAGGCCATGTAGAAGCGAATGCCCACTTAAGAATTCACAAAGTTCAGACGGAAGCGAAAAACTGTTTTCACATTGCCAATGAATTGTTTGTGCAGGACGAAGGGAGTCAGTTCTTAATCAATACGATAACGACAGGCAGCCGTTTGACACGGAATGGGCTCAATGTTATTGTTGAAGGTGAAAATTGTCATACAGAAATGAATGGAGCTTACCTCGGAACAGACCGGCAGCATTTAGATAATCACACGTTGATTGATCAGTTGTATAGCAATTGTACTTCAAGCGAGACGTACAAAGGGGTAATGGATGATAAATCAGTAGGTGTTTTTAACGGTAAGGTAATTGTTCGTCAAGATTCTCAAAACATTGAAGCCTATCAATCTAATGGGAACATCTTGCTTTCTAAAGAAGCAACGGTAAATTCAAAACCCGAGTTGGAAATATATGCTGACGATGTTCGTTGCTCGCATGGTTCCACTACTGGACAATTGGACGAGGAGGCACTTTTTTATCTGCGAACTAGAGGGATTTCTGAGAAGAACGCCAAGAATTTGTTAGTGGCCGCATTCATTGGAGATGTTTTGGAGAAGATTGATATTGAACCTTTGCGGAAAAGCGTAGATCAACACTTTTTGGAAGAATTTGGTTGGGAGTTTTAAAAAAAGCGTTAAAACGATGTAATTTTTGATGGATGGGGTTCAATGTACATTGCATTGTGTATATTTGGATTGCGCTAAACAACATTACATCATGAAAAACGCTCCTACTGTCGTTGAGACGAATGTAGCAATAGTGAAAAAAGACCGAGGTTTTTTAAGAGTTACATTCTTTGATACAGATGCTGCTTTCGATTTATCAGAAGCAATGAAACAATATCAGGGAATCTTATCTATAACGGACGGAAAACCGTTTAAAGTTTTGGTAGATACAAGAAATTCCTGGATTTTGCCTGAAAATGAGGCGCAGCACTATTTATCTAATTTGGATGATAAAATTGCAGAAGCGATTGTTGTGAAGACGTTGGCTGTTCGGATTTTTTCCAAATTGTATGTGAAGTTAAATAAGAAGAATCCTACGAAAGTATTTACTCAGGAGGACAAAGCAATAGAATGGTTACGAGAACAATAGCACAGAGATGTAATTTGCATGATGAGTTGTTGTTTTAGTTGAAACAAGAATGTAGATGAATATGATTATCCTCAATGCGTTTATACATTTGTAACAGAAAACAAGGATTATGAATATCAACGAAATTAGAGCGCAGTTCCCGACGTTACATCGTGAGGTCAATGGAAAACCATTGGTCTATTTTGACAATGGCGCTACTTCGCAAAAACCACAATCTGTAATTGATCGCATTACACAGTATTACACTGATGAAAATGCCAACATTCATCGTGGTGTTCATACATTGAGTCAGGAGGCTACATCGAATTATGAGTCTGCTCGAAAAACGATTCAGGATTATATTGGAGCATCATCTGAAGTTGAAATTATCTTTACGAAAGGTACGACGGATAGTATAAATTTAGTAGCTCACTCTTTTGGTGAATTAATGCAAGCAGGCGACGAAGTGGTCATTTCTGCAATGGAACATCACTCGAATATTGTTCCCTGGCAAATGCTGTGTGAGAAAAAGGATTGTAAGCTTAAAATTTTACCAATGAATGAGCAAGGCGAGTTGTTGCTAGATGAATTGGATCAATTACTTACCGATCGTACAAAACTGGTGGCGGTCACCCATATATCAAACTCACTGGGAACGATCAATGATGTAGATGAAATAATTAGAAAAGCACATAATGTTGGAGCTAAAGTCCTCATTGATGGAGCACAGAGTGTACAACACTTAGATGTGGATGTTGGTAAACTTGATTGTGATTTTTATGCTTTTTCCGGGCATAAGTTGTTTGGGCCTACGGGTGTCGGAATATTGTACGGAAAGCGCGAGTTATTGGAACAGATGCCGCCTTATCAGGGAGGTGGAGATATGATTAAGGAAGTGACCCTCGAGAAAACCACCTACAACACGCTTCCTCACAAATTTGAAGCGGGTACGCCCAATATTGCAGGTGGAATTGGTTTGGGAGCTGCATTTGAATTTTTATCTAAACTCGACATGTCTGCACTAGTTGAACATGAGCAGGATTTACTTGACTATGCTACGGAACAATTAGAAAAAATTGATGGTTTGAAAATATATGGTACTGCCAAAACCAAAACGAGTGTCGTCTCTTTTTTAATCGAGGGAACACACCCCTACGATGTAGGAACTTTGCTCGATAAATTGGGTATAGCTGTTCGTACTGGTCACCACTGTACACAGCCAGTCATGCAGTTTTATAATATTCCGGGAACTATACGTGCGTCTTTTGCTTTCTACAATACGCGCGAAGAAATTGATCGGATGATTGCGGCACTCGATCGCATAATACCGATGTTAAAAGATTAGAAGAATGGATACGATTACTGAAAAAGAAGAGGCTATTATTGACGAATTTTCAATCTATGATGATTGGATGGACAAGTATGAATATATTATTGAGCTAGGCAAGGACCTTCCGCTCATAGATGATGACCAGAAGACGGAGGATAAGTTGATTAAAGGGTGCCAATCCCGTGTATGGCTTAGCGCGGAAAAAAGGGATGGTAAAATGAAGTATACTGCAGACTCCGACGCGATTATCACAAAAGGTATCATAGCTTTGCTGATTCGGGTTTTGAATAATGAAAAACCTGAAGATATTGCAAAAGCAGAACTTCGTTTCATAAAAGCTATTGGGCTGCAAGAACACCTCTCACCAACACGTTCAAATGGATTGGTTAGCATGGTTAAACAAATGAAAATGAATGCATTAAAACAAGTTTCTTAGTTCAAGATGAAGCAGTTATCAATAGTTACCTTCTTGGCTGGTTGCATTGCAATTGTAGCTTCGTCGTGTCAGGACCCCGAGTTAGATGCAATGATGGATGATTATTGTAAATGTATTCGAGAAGCACGCTATGACCAATCGGCTCACAACGATTGTAGAGAGTTAATGGACAGTATTCAGGAAAAGTATAAAAATCAACCGCGTAAATTAAATACCGTGCTCGAGAAGACGAATGACTGTTACTGAGTATATTGTCAGTAACCAGATACTGGGCGTGAAGGCATCCATTTATAAAAAGGAATGCAATTTTAGTCTAAAAAAAGAAAGTGTTATTGATCAATGCTTTCTAGAAATCGCTTGAAATTCTCATTCTTAACAACTGCTGGCTTTCCGAGAATCAATAAGTTTTTTGGTCTGTTACGCTCCAACCACATGGTGAAATTTGATTTAGTTGCAGCTAAAGTCCCATTGATATCTACTTTATATCCAGGTTTATTGTTTTCTGTTAAGAAAGTGTGCGTTTCTTCATCTTCTTTTGAAAACGTGTGATTTTCGTGAAATACAACTACTGCATCTACATGTTCGAGCAATTCATTGTTTTTTTGTTCGACGGTAACAGCTTCTATACGCTTACTATCGGTCCATTCTTCGATGGACTTACCAAAAGCATTATTGTCGATAACGTAAACGGTTTGTATAGTCATTTTCTATTCACTTAATGGGCTTTGATATCCCGTTAAAATTGGAGCACAAAAATAATTACTTCTGTGTAAATTCAAACTGAAAAACAATATTAAAAGTACATTAATATTGCAAGGGTATTCTTGTTTACTTCTTTGGGATGAAGTACGAACTTTTTAGGAGTATTTTAAGATTACTAATCTATAAATTTGTAGCCGACACCCTTAACGGTTGCAATATAGTTCTTACCGATTTTTTCACGCAATTTTCGAACATGAACATCAATGGTTCGATCTCCCACTACTATGTTAGTCCCCCAGACCTGATCCATGATTACATCACGTTCAAAGACATTTCCAGGCTTAGAAGCCAGTAGTGCCAGTAATTCAAATTCTTTACGTGGAAGATGGAGGGTTTGATCATTCAAGTATACCAGGTATTTGTCGCGATCAATTTTTAAACCGTCTTGAGCGGCATTGGACTTAGTTGATGTTCTTTTTCTTCTTAACAATGCCTTAATGCGGCTGATTAATACTTTAGGTTTAACCGGCTTTGCGATGTAATCATCACCGCCTGCGTCTAATCCTGCTATCTGACTGTAATCTTCATTTCGAGCTGTAAGAAAACAAATAATTACATCATCGTATTTTGTTTTTTTTCGTATTTGGTCACAGACTTCAATACCATCAAGGTCTGGCATCATAACATCAAGCAATATTAGATCAACAGCGGGGTGTAACTCTGATAGTCGCTGTAGACCAGTTTCACCATTTTGAGCCATTGTAACCTCAAAACCTTCTTTTTGTAAATTGTAGGCAATGAGTTCACGAATTTCTTCTTCATCATCAATTATCAAGACGTGATTCATACTATACTGTTGTTGATATCAAAGATATTAAAAATTATGAAGCATCACAGCGTAAGCCGATCAGTTGACGTACTCTCTATTGTGCGTGTTCAAAGGTAAGTATCGATGAACGATCACTAATGTAAAAGAGATTCTATTATTGTAATCCTAAAAGTTTATTTCCAATGGATTTATCGGTAAAATACGCGTGTTAATCCAGCATTAAATAGACTGATATTTGTGATTATATGACAAACGGACATTGCCTATCGACGAATGATAAGTAGAAGGAGGCTAATTTTTTTAATTCTCTGAATCTTGAATAAGATCGTCGAAAAAAATATCTTTTAGATCTTTTTTTTATCAGTTCTTTCTACCTACATTTGCGTCCAGTAGTAGTAGGTTAGGTTGATTAGTGTGATAAGAGCTCGGAACGCCTGTTCCGGGCTCTTATTTTTTTGAGCTGTATCTTTATCTTTTGCTATTTTTGTAGGAAAGTAAATCATTGTATAGGAACGAGCTCATAGACCGTATCTTTTCGATCCGTAGTAATGCGGAGTTTGAAAATGCTGCGTTGGATGTCTTTTATTATCAGTATGAACATCAACCTGTATATCGTGAATTTTGTCACCAACTGAATCGACGAAAGCCCCGGATGTTATCCGAAATCCCATTTTTGCCAATCTCGTTTTTTAAAACTGCAGTCATGGGGAATATTTCTGGACAGTGTTTTAAGAGTTCGGGAACTTCCGGAATGCAACGCAGCCGTCACTTTGTCGATGATTTAGCAATTTACGAGCGATCTTTTTTGTCTACTTTTTCAGA
>CAJXMN010000049.1 GCA_913056215.1 uncultured Flavobacteriales bacterium
TATTTCCATTATCCGCCGTTGCTACCTCTTCATTATCAGGATTTTCTGGAAGCCCTTCAGGCGGATCTCCTTCCAGACCGAGCGGGTCGGTGTAAAACACCGGATTATTATTAAACGACGCATACGGAGATTGACCGGGGTATTTTCCTGCCAGCGGATCAATGGATTTCCAACGTCCCAACCTCGGATTTCCGATTGTTGTTTTACTACGTTTTTTGTTCAAAAAACTTGAAAACATACAACGGGACAGGCTATACTGTCTAAACTGCGTGGTGTGAGCGTTTCCATTGATTAATATCCCGCCATAAACACCCTTATTTATTACATGATTAATCAAGATAACCTATTGAGTTTAGAATGAATTTAAAATGCCCTATACTTTCTTCAAAGTAGTTATTCTTGCATTGAAATAAAAACTTAACTATTCGATCATGTGTCTTATTTAAAAGTATTACACACCAAACCTTTTCACTATCTTCGAGTTTAGTATAAATAATCTTGAAGTGAGTTTTGTTATCAACAACGTAATTGAAGTCATGATTAATTATTTGAAAATTGACTGATTCACTCTTTAATCTGGCTATTATTTCTGAAGATAAAAATCCCACTTCTATTTCTGAGCTTACCTTTTGCCCAACATCATACTCGAAAGAACATGTGTCATTACTATAGATCGCAGACATTTCTGAATCACTTACGACTCTAAAACTCTTCGGTGTATTGAACAGTATTCGATCCCGTTTATTAGAACCATCTTGTGATAGAATGTCAAAAACAAAAAAAAGGAGTACGAATAAAAAATAAATTGACTTTTTCATGATTCAAAAGATTGCGTTAAAGAAATGATTATAAGCAGTAGTCCTAATCCAACCCAAAAAACATAGGATAAAAAAGTGTATCTATCAATTTTTGAACAGTGATTTTTTTTCATCCCTCTTTTTATAGCACCCAGAATTGTTTCATCAAGTTTTAACCCCAATCTCCCCCATAGAAGTTCACGTAAGTAACTTATAAATGGAAATCCAAAATAGGTTAGTGTCAAGAATATGGACATGATAGGATTATCGATCATCGTCGGAAAAGCAAGGTAAGTCACAAAAATATTTATTCCATTCAAACTAATCAGTGATATATAGTCTTTACTTTTCAAAACTTAACCCTGTCCCTTTGATCAGCCCTTCTTCGTTTTCTCTCTCCCTTGGTATTCGGGGATGCTGAACCTGAATTATTACTCATGTCCCTAATCAATCTTTGGTCTCTATCAGAAAGTTTATGATTTGTTGAAGAGTTATTAAATATTTGGTTACGAATTTCTTTAGCTTCGTCATTACTGGGAACATTTAAAGGACTCTCTACATTATTATGCAATCTTTTATCATTTTCATTTTCAACTTCTTCCAAAGCATTTGCGACGTGACCGTAACCAGTGTAAACTGGACCTACATACTCTCCAGCCTCACTTACCTTAACGAGTTTATCCACAGATTGATCTGAAACTTTAAAAACAACTGTCTTAATTTTGCCAACAGTTCTAACACCAGAAACAAATAAACCAACCCATGTCATTGCTTTATCGGCTCCACTTAGTTCTTCACCCGTTATAATATTAACACCTGTTGACAAAGAATAAATAGACTTAGCATGGGAAATAACAGGAACTATATCTGTAGTTATATCTACCATTACGATGGCAACATTTGATAAATCATCTAAAACTTGATCTCCATGTCGGGTTAATGAAAAACCTTCCTTCAAACACTTCTTAACAAACATATCTACATTCTCATCATTTATTTTTTTTAGGTTTGAATTCTCATTTTTATTCTTTTCGTAAGTCGTAATTTTTCTCTTCTCTAAACCTTCAAGTTCAACAGCATCAATCACCCTGTTTTCACTAAATGCATAAGGGCTATTGTGTGGATATTCAGATTTTAAAGGGTCTAAAGTAAAGAACCTTCCCAACCTAGGGTCATGCATTCTATATTTATAATTCACTGCATTTCCTTCGCCTTTGATTTCATTATCCATTTCTTGACCCTGGAATCCATGGCGTTGATCACCAAGTCCTTCATTTCTTCCAGGCATGAGCATCCCAAACGCATAATAATCCGCGCGTGTGCTGAGAACCGGTTCATAAACACCGTCATTCGGGTTCCAAACTTTTCTGTCGCTAATAGTTGCCAGCACGTTCCCAAGATGATTGGTTAACTCATAGCGCTTATTCCCCAAAGCGTTGTTGTAGATGTCTTTTGCGGGTGTGGGTGGTACTCCGCCGTCGTACATGGTGACTGAGGCCGTATTTACACCGATGCGTTTGCTGCCGTAGATGTAGCGCTCTTCAAGGGTGGTCTTTTGAGACGAACCGTCGTATAATTCTGAATCGTAAGTTGCCATGAGCTGACCGTTGGCGTCATAGCTGTAATACGTAACAGTCCATTGGTCACTGGAAACTACTGTTCCCGAGGAGCGCGGTTTTTCGATTTTGGCTACGCGCACGCCGAGCGGGTTGTAGATGAATTCGATGTTGGGGCTGTCCTGGTCTGTACGCGTGATTTTGGATAATTTGTGATCTCCCAAACGCCACTCCAGGTTCATATCCTCCGAAGCATCACTAGTTAATTCACCAATTTTGTTGTAGGTGTAGTTGCCGCTGGATTGCCCTTGTTTGATGTCATTATAGTCAGAATAATCGGGGGCTACATCACCCACCGAATCCAATCGATTGCTCGGTGCTCCTGCTATGTCGGCGTATCCGTAACTCATATCATCCATTGCGGTTTGGGCTCCGCCATAACCATTACGAACTAAGGTAAAAATATTTCCGTTTTTATCATAACTAATTTGTGTTAAATAATCAGTTGTTGCCGAAGATGCACTCCAGTTATGATTGGAACGTAGCCCCGGGTCACTGTAAACTTGCACATTCGTGAGGCGCTGCAGTTGATCATAAGAATACGCGTACCCCTGAATTTCCCAGTCACTTATTGCCGTAACCATGTGGCGGATATTTCCGTTGTAGCGATTGCCGGAAACATTTCCAAAATCATCACCCTGATAATCAGCCTCAAAATTATTGATTCCAATGCCCTTATAATCTTTATATCAATCAGCTGAATCTCCTGACTTTTATTAATTTTGAACCAAACAATTTATTCAATGATCGAAGTCAATGGAATTTCTAAAATTTTCGAGCTTTCCAAGCAACAGCAGAAAGAGAATAATTTATCGGAAAAGACAGCAGTGGCCGTAAACGATTTGAGTTTCACTTGTGAACCGGGTAGGATATTTTCTTTACTCGGTCCGAATGGAGCGGGGAAAACTACCACTTTGCGCATGTTAGCTGGAATTTTGTCTCCTTCCTCAGGAAGGATCAAAATAAATGACGTAGATATGGATAAAGAACCCTACGTCGCTAAAAGGCATATTGGCTTCCTCACGGGTTCTACAGGACTCTACGAGCGATTGACTCCTAATGAAATTATCGATTACTTCGGACGACTTTACGGCGTGGCCGAGGAGGATCTCGATCAGCGAAAATCAGAGCTCTATACATTACTTGACATGCACGATTTTCAGCACAAACGCATCGGCCGACTCAGTACAGGTATGAAACAAAAAGTATCTATTTGCCGCACTATGATTCACAATCCGGACGTAGTGATTTTCGATGAGCCCACCAGTGGACTGGACGTAATCACAGCAGAAAATATTATTGCTCTAATTAAAGATTGCAAAACCAAAAATAAAACCGTCATATTTTCTTCTCATATCATGAGTGAAGTTGACTTGTTGTGTGATGATTTGGCGATTATTCACAAAGGAGAATTGATATTTAACGATACCTTGCAACAATTCAGGAATCAGATGGTTGCAGAAAATTTGACTGCAGAATTCATACGAATTATCAACGAATACAAAAAGGCATCATGATTTTTACGATATTCAAAAAAGAAATTAAAGATACATTGCGTGACCGTAGAACGATTATAGCGATGATCATCATTCCTGTGTTGGTCTTCCCATTGATTTTAGGACTCGCTACGCAGATTTCCAAAAGTTTTAAAGAAGATCAACAAGAAGAAACGCTGAAAATAGCCTTGATCGCAGAAAACCCAGCTAATCGTTTCGTGACCGCTTTTGATGCAATACCCGACAGTATTGGTCCAAAAAAGTTGATTTTTAAAAATGACACCACTGGTATTCGAAAACTGATTGAAGCCGATTCCATTCAACTCGCGATTCAAACTCCTGCTGATTATGATCAATTACTCGAATCAGGGACATCCGTACCGATAAAAATATTTTTAAAAGAAACCAATCTCGGTCATAAATCACGTATTAAATCTTATCTTGAAATAATAGAGAATCAAGCTCTAGATGAACGCTTAGCTAAACTAGAAATTGATACTGAAACGATTCAACCGCTCAGCGAAGAGTTTATCAATCTTTCGACCAGTAAGGAAATGATCGGTAAAATTGCCGGTGGATTCCTCCCCTATTTATTCATCATTTTTGGATTTATCGGATGTCTTTACCCAGCGATTGATCTCTTTACCGGAGAAAAAGAACGCAAAACGCTGGAAACATTGTTGACTACGCCCGTTCAACGCTGGAAAATTCTCATCGGCAAAATGATGGTCGTAGTACTATCAGGTATCGCTGCAGCTTCTTTTGCACTACTCGGGCTTTTCCTCTCCTTAAACGTATTTGAACTTGTTCCGAATCCGCAGATTATGGAAGTAGTCAACAGCATACTGAGTTTACCATTTATCTTGTCACTTTATATTCTGCTAATACCATTGACGGTTTTCTTTGCTGGAGTTATGATCCCTGTAACGATCTATGCGAAATCGTTCAAAGAGGCACAGAGTATATTGACACCAGTTAATTTTGTAATTATTCTCCCTGCGATGATTGGTTTTATCCCGGGAATTGAGCTGGATGGAATTACAGCGCTTATTCCAATAGTAAATATTGTATTGGCTACCAAAGAATTAGTGGCAGGAACATTATCTTTTGGATTGATGGCATTAGTCTTTGCTGTTATGTTTGCTTTTGCAGTGCTTGCAGTCATCATCTCCTATAAGCGCTTCGAAAAAGAGAGTAATGTGATTTCGTAAATCAATCTTTCGCAAAATGGATCAGCTCAGTGGCAAAATCATCCCAGGAATAAGCGGCAGACTGAGTTGATGTTGCCCCACCCTTGTGATCAACAACCTTACGAATAGCTTTGGCCAGGCTCTCAGGTGTCGTATTATGGGCAATCATTCCTTCATCCGGATGTTGAATAAATTCAGATAACCCTCCAACATCTGTAGCTACGACTGGTTGCTCAAAATGCTTGGCAATCGCCACTATACCACTTTGAGTGGCAGATTTATAGGGTAAAGCCACAACATCAGCCATGGAAAAAAATACTTTCACTTGTTCATCTGGTATATATTTCAAATGTAGATGCACCCGATCGCCAATATTCAAACGGTCAATCAGCTGCTGATAACGATCAAAAGAGCCGTAAACCTCACCCGCAACTGTGAGATGATAATCATCTGGTAATAAAGACACTGCTTGAAGGAGCAAATCGAGCCCCTTGTACTCCCGAATCAATCCAAAGAAAAGAATGTGTTTTTTTGTTGTCGGTAGTTGCAATTGATCGTACGCTTCGAGTTTATCGAGCTTTACACCAAAGTGTTCATAAACGGGATGCAGCAACACTTTCGTAGAAATATCGGGAAACTTCGACTGAATATCTGCGTTGACTGCCTTAGACAACGCTATACATTTTGAATTCCGTTTAAAAAAGTACCTGGAAAGTTGATTATCCAGTCTTCCGCTCTCGTGAGGTGTGGCATTATGAACAATAGCAACGACTTCACAATATTGCTGCATTTTCCCAGCAACATACCCTAAGGATGGAGCCATGTATGGCATCCAGTATCCAATAATAAGTACATCCGGGTTATATTTCTTGATCTTGCGAACGGTTTGCAGATAAGTGGAAGGATTCATTGAATTCAAAACGCGTTGAGACGGTATTGCGTCAGCATTATCTTGATCGCTCACATATTGCGTCTTACCAGGAAATAACATCTTGGGATATTGGGTCGTAAAATTAAATGCCTCAACATCGTGCTCTTTTTCGAGTGCACGGTACAAGGCACCATTAAACTGAGCAATACCTCCTCTAAATGGATAAAAAGTGGACAAAAACGCAATTTTCATAGACTCAAAGATAGTTTTTTTCCAATAATTGAGCCCCTGATTATCGCTTCTGTAAAATCAGTTTAATCCTTAGGAATTTAGATCTATTGATTAGACCAGAATACAAGGACCTTGAAAAGCCAGATCAAAAAGTCAGATATCCGTTCGAAATCTTGAGAAATATCGCGAAAACAATTACTTTTAGGCCTCAAAAGAAACAGACAATTATGAAGAATATTGCAGTTATTGGAGCAGGAACAATGGGGAATGGAATCGCCCATGTGTTTGCTCAATTTGGTTACGATGTTTCCCTCATTGATATTTCAGAAAAATCACTTGAAAAAGGGATGCAAACGATTGAGAAGAATCTCGATCGCATGGTCAAAAAAGAAAAGATTTCGAATGATGACAAATCCGCAACACTCGGAAGACTGAAAACGTTCAGTTCTATTTCAGATGGTGTGAAAGATGCTGATTTGGTGGTTGAAGCGGCGACTGAAAATGAGGAATTGAAATTTAAAATATTCAAACAACTCGACGAAGCGACAAAGTCAACGGCGATTTTAGCTTCCAATACGTCCTCTATTTCAATTACTAAAATTGCAGCACAAACATCACGTCCTGACAAAGTGATAGGCATGCACTTTATGAATCCCGTGCCCGTTATGAAACTCGTGGAAATTATACGGGGTTATTCTACATCAAATGAGGTGACCAATACAATTATGGAAACTTCTAAATCCCTCAAAAAAGTACCAGTCGAGGTCAATGATTATCCCGGATTCGTCGCGAACCGCATTTTGATGCCCATGATCAACGAAGCGATTATTTCGTTGCACGAAGGTGTCGCTGGTGTAGAAGAAATTGATACCGTCATGAAACTCGGTATGGCTCACCCCATGGGTCCCCTTCAGCTCGCCGACTTTATTGGATTAGACGTTTGCCTGGCCATCATGGAAGTATTGTACGAAGGTCTCGGGAATCCGAAATATGCGCCGTGCCCATTACTTGTCAATATGGTAACAGCAGGTAAAAAAGGTGTAAAGTCAGGAGAAGGATTTTACGATTGGAGTCACGGAACGAAAGATCTTGTAGTTGCAGATAATTTTAAAAAGTAAGTCTTTTATTGGTTATAAATAGTCGGTTCGATTTTTTTTCGGCCGACTATTTTTTTTAGCTCATAGTTATACTTACCTTGTAGCCAATTCTAGTGTAACTAAACGATAAAATTTGCGTTATATCCATATGATTAGACGAATCTCATACCTTTTTTTCACTTTGTCTCTATCCATTAGTTCTTTTCATGCCCAGGATGGCGATGTGGAACAATTGCGTCAGGTGGAGCAAAAACTAGCTGAACAGCTCAGTGAATTGCGTAAAACGAGAGCCGATGAAAAAATAAAAACGTTAAATGCTAATTTTAAAGAAACTTTTAGCGAAGCGCTTAACATCGACGGAGCGTTTAACTACCCTTTTAAACGATTAAAAAGTGTAGGTAAAATTTATTCAGACGATGAACTCGTGCGCATAATATCCTGGAATACACAGTTTGAGAATAAATTGCACGACTATCATTGTTTCGTTATGAAAAAAGATGAACGAAGAGATCGGGTTTATACAACTTCTCTTACTCGAAAAAAGCAACCCCTTCAAATGCTCACGCGAGAAACTATCGATCACGAAAACTGGTATGGTGCGCTATACTACGACATTATAGATGTTCAAAAAAGAAATAGAACCTTTTACACACTTATCGGTTACGACGCTAACAATCAGCGATCGACCATAAAATTACTCGATGTACTTTATTTCACTGGAAAGTACCCGAAATTTGGATACCCTTTATTTGAAACAGATCGCGGTTTTGCCCATCGCGTATTATTTGAACATTCGAACAAGACAACTATGTCGCTCAAATATGATGAAAAGCGACAAAAAATAATCTTTGATCACCTCTCACCGCAGAGTCCGGGTCTCAAAGAATTTAGAGAATATTATGTTCCGGATATGTCCTATGATGCCTATAATTTTCATGATCAGAAATGGTACCTGGAAGAAGATATCATAGCAGTGAACAACAAACGCGAGTCCATTTCTATGCAAGCATACGATAATAAACGCGATACGGTAGTTACAGTCGAACAGAAAAATAAATGGGAAAATCCAGAAGCATCGAACGCACCTGTAGATAATGGTAATCATAAAGCGATTACCCCTGATGATAAAAAAGATGATAAAAACAGAGAATCGATTCGTAAGAAACCGAAACGCAAACCTAAGAAGAGAGGCTTTTCTGGTGTTAGTTTTTCCAATTTAGGAGGTAAAAAGAAGAACAAGCGAAAAAACTAATGAGTTTAACACATGTGCATCAATTAAAGCGATAAACGTTTTCTCTATTATCAATTAAAAACCATCTATTCTATGAATAAAACGTGAAATATTTCTAAATCTATATATTTTTTCGTTATTTTGGTATCAAATTGATTTTATGGGGAGTTTATTAAAAAATATGGTATGTATTACGTTACTAACACTTACGACAACAGTGGCGTATGGGCAGACCATTAAAACTCAGAAACCTTATAAATTCATGTTTGGCCTGGCCTGGAATGCCATTGACGATGATGGACGACCTTTTCAGGATTTACTCCGTTTTCGCCCAAGATGGAATATGATTCCTGCACCGACGACACTTTCTATGGACTACTACTTACAGGATGGTATGAGTATCGAAGGACGGGTGAATTTTAATCGTTACAAAGAGTCGAACCTCGTGAATAATGATAAAGACCGAAGAGGGCTTCTATTTAATATCGATTTTAACTTCAAGTATAGTTTCAGCCAACTCATGGAACAACCCTATTTTGATCCATTCGTATTCATAGGGTTAGGTTATACGAAGCGACCGGAGCCAGAATTTGTTCATATGTTCTCGCCCAACTTTGGTGTCGGTTTTAATGTGATGCTCAATGAAGATTTTGGTATCCAAATGCGCACTGCTGGGAAATTTGCAGTTCATCCAGTTATTTTTAAACACAGTTCAAATTATCTACACCACCACTTTGGCGTTATATACAAAATGAATGCCATGCCCTGGAATGAAGATTTCAGTAAGAAAAAATACAACTGGTTATTCAAAAACTACCGTTGGAAAGGTAATAAAATGTAGGTACTTTTGCTGAACAAAAGTTCAAGCTCGCTTCAAAAGCCATGTTTCGCGTCACTTTCTAACGAAATCTATCAGGGTTGTCACTAGCAATTCCCACTTATTTTTCTTACTTTTGCTACACGAAAATTTGACAATTTATGGCAAAAGATACCCTTATAAAAGAAGATAATAAAATAGATTTTGACGCTTTTAAACGCGAGGTGCTGAATGACTTTGAATTAGCTTGTGTCTCTCGCGAAGCTTCATTGCTTGGAAGGCGCGAAGTACTCACAGGTAAAGCAAAATTTGGTATTTTCGGTGATGGAAAAGAACTCGCTCAAATTGCTTTAGCAAAACAATATAGAGACGGGGATTTCCGCTCTGGATACTACCGTGATCAAACAATCATGATGGCCATTGGTGAACTCAACATTCAGCAATATTTTGCCGCTTTATATGCCCATACAGATTTAGATAAAGAACCCGCTTCTGGTGGTCGCCAAATGGGAGGACATTACGCGACAAGAAATATCGATGAAAATGGAGAATGGAAGGACCTTACCAAGCAGAAAAACAGCTCTGCCGACATCTCCCCTACCGCTGGTCAAATGGCGCGTCTTTTAGGTTTAGCACAAGCCTCAAAGGTGTATAAACAGAACGAAGCACTACATGGTGTAGATAGACTTCAAAAATTCTCAAATAAAGGTAATGAGATCGCCTTTGGCACGATTGGAGATGCATCAACTTCTGAAGGACCTTTTTGGGAAACGATGAATGCTGCGGGCGTACTGCAAGTTCCATTAGTGATGTCGGTTTGGGATGATGGATATGGAATATCAGTTGCTAAAGAACATCAAACTGTTAAGCAGAGTATTTCTGAAGCGCTTTCAGGATTTCAACGCACCAAAGATAAACCTGGATTTGAAATCCTCAAAACCAAAGGATGGGATTATCCTCATTTGTGTGCAACTTATGAGAAAGCCGCCAAAATTGCTCGAGATGAACATGTTCCAGTTTTAGTTCATGTAGAAGAAGTAAATCAACCTCAGGGACACTCGACTTCGGGTTCACATGAACGCTATAAATCAGAAGAACGTATGCAATGGGAAAAAGATTTCGATTGCATCGAGAAATTCAAGTCTTTTATTCTTTCTTACGAAGGACCGGAAGGAGAATCGATTGCTACACAGGATGAATTAGATGCGTTGGAAAAAGCGGCTAAAAAAGAGGTACGCTCAGAAAAAGGAAAAGCCTGGAAAGCATTCAAAAATGAAATTAAGCAAGATCTTGCTACCGCTATACAGTTGATGAAAAATGTTGCTGAGGCCAGTCCAAACAAGTCATTTGTCATGAAGGACGTTGACGAACTAGAAAACGCCTTTGATCCGATCCGTAAAGATGTTTTCAACCGTGTACGAAGCGTGATCCGGACTGTTCGCGGAGAAAAATCTGAAGCCAGAACGGCGCTAATTAACTGGTATAAGGCTAAAAGAAAAGAAAATTTCGACCGCTACAGTTCACATCTTCACTCGCAATCCGATATGGCAGTACTCAATATTGACCCTGTAGCCGTTGAATACGATGAGGAAGAGCAACTGGAAGATGGTCGTATCATTTTACGCGACAATTTTGCGAAAATTTTTGAAAAATATCCCGAGGCACTCACCTTTGGTGAAGATACTGGTAAGATTGGGGGTGTAAACCAGTCCATGGAAAACATGCAAGAGCAATTCGGTGAACTCCGCGTTGCAGATACGGGTATTCGCGAGGCTACAATTGTAGGTCAGGGAATCGGTATGGCGTTGCGTGGTTTGCGACCTATAGCAGAGATTCAGTACCTGGATTACCTACTTTATGCCATTCAGGTATTGTCAGATGATCTTGCCACGACACAATACAGAACAAAAGGAGGTCAAAAAGCTCCATTGATTATACGTACACGGGGGCATCGCTTAGAAGGGATTTGGCACTCAGGTTCTCCTATGGGAATGATCATCAACGCTGTTCGCGGGATTAAGGTCTGCGTGCCGCGAAACATGACACAAGCCGCGGGAATGTACAATACACTCATGGAAGCAGATGAACCTGCTCTGGTTATTGAGCCACTCAATGGTTACCGAACGAAAGAACGCATTCCAACGAACCTCGGTGAATTCAAAGTAGCACTTGGTCAACCCGAAATAGTACAGGAAGGTGAGCATATTACCCTGGTGAGTTATGGTTCCACGTTCAATTTATGCAACGAAGCCGCCAAAGTACTGCAACAAGCTGGAGTACAAGTTGAATTGATTGATGTGCAGACATTACTTCCGTTTGATATTGATCATGAAATCTCCGCTTCGCTTGAAAAGACGAGCCGCCTAATGATTGTCGATGAAGATGTATCAAGCGGTGCTACAGGTTATATATTAGATCAAGTACTCGTGAAGCAAAAAGCTTATTACTTACTCGATAGTGAACCTGTAACTGTCAGTTCGCAAGATCATAGACCCGCTTATAGTACTGATGGCGATTATTTCTCCAAACCAAGTATTGACGATATTTTTGATGCTGCGTATGAATTGATGCACGAAGCAGATCCAGAGGAGTATCCAGCACTCATGTAACAAAAGTTACGCGTTAGATAAAGCTGATAAATGTCAGTGCTTTATTTTTGCGGGTCGTTCATTTACTTTGTACATTGCCAACTGTAATGAGAGCTGTTCTTGCATATCTTTTAATATCACTCCTACTTTTCGGTTTGGGATCTAAATCCTTTGTGGTACTTCAATGGAAGATAAATCAAGCTGAGATTACAGAAAAATATTGTATCAATAAGGATAAACCAATGATGGATTGTAACGGTAAATGTTACCTGTCAAAACAACTGGAAAATCTCGAGCTTAAAGAGAAAAAAGAGCGAGAAAAGTATCCGAGCCCTGCTCCACTTCTGGAAAACACTAATTTCTCCTGGATTTTGAGCTATGAAGCTCCTTCAATAGCTATTTATGCCAATGAAGAAAATCAAAATTTAGGCTATTCAAAACCTATTTTTTGGTATAACAGAGTTCACCATCAAATCGACCATCCTCCACAGGTTTAATGTTCTTTAAAGACAATTGGATATAGGGTCAAACCTTATATTCTAACTATTATTTTAACATTAAACTTTATACAATGAAAACAATTAAATTTATTGTTCCACTCATGCTTGCTGTGGGACTCATGACCGTGTCATGTAAAAAAGAAGGATGTACAGATCCTCAAGCAATCAATTATAATCAAGAAGCAGATAAAGACGATGGATCTTGTGAGTATGAACAATTCGGAACTACAGAGGTCCAACTGAAACATGAATTTGGAGGTATGGGAAATGTGGTGCCATTCGAATTGAATACCGAATATATCCACCCCATGTCGAATGATACGTTAACTTACACCAAGTTCAAATACTATGTCAGTAACTTCAAATTGAAAAAATCTGACGGTACATGGTGGACACATCCTGAGAGCTACTTTTTAGTAGACGTCAGTGATGCTTCTTCTACTACATTAACAATTAGCAATATTCCGGAAGGAAACTATACTGAAGTAAGTTACGTGATGGGAGTAGACAGCGCAAGAAATGTATCAGGAGCTCAAACTGGTGCATTGTCGACGACAAACAATATGTTTTGGAGTTGGAATTCAGGTTACATTATGGTTAAAGCAGAAGGTACAAGCCCCAACAGTCAATCTGGAAACTTTGCATTCCATTTAGGAGGTTTTTCTGGTAGTAACAATGTAATTACTCCTCAGAATCATGTTTTTGGAAGTCCTGAAGCAGTTGGTCCAGGTATAACTCCAACAATTCAGTTGACCGTTAATCCTGCTAAAATGTTCCATACAACTGGTTCAATTAGTGGAAATACTTCCATCATGATGCCGGGTCCAGACGCGACTACCATGGCGACAGATTTCTTTTCTGCCGTTGCTTTTACTGGGATTCAATAGTATTAATTGGTGTGCCGTTTTTAAAACGGCACACCCTATTTTTAAAACAATGAGACGAACATTATTTGTTCCTGCTTTGCTATTGACCTTGGTTTTTCTTGGAAGTTGTCGAAAAGATCACGTGGAAAAAATAGAACCTTTTGAATTTAACGCACCCGATTATTTTCCTGAAATCCAATATAATTTCAATGAAAATCAAGTTACGAAAGGTCGTTTCAAACTCGGTAAAATGCTATTTTTTGACCCCATACTATCTTCTGATAGTACCATTTCATGTGCTTCATGTCATGCACAAGTACATGCCTTTGCGGATCATAATGTATCCTTAAGCGCTGGTGTAGACGGTCGATTAGGGAAAAGAAATTCTCCTTCCGTTGCGAATATGGCCTTCTCCCCTGCCTTTATGTGGGACGGTGGTGTAAATCACCTGGAGATCTTCTCGCTAGCCCCAATTACAGATCCAAATGAGATGGATGAGACCATGAGCAATGTCATCAATAAGCTCAATCAAAATGAAATATACCAATGGTTGTTCAAAAAACACTATCAGGTCGATGAAGTCAATGATCAGGTTTTATTTCGTGCGTTGACGATCTATGTTACGATGATCATTTCAGATCAGTCTAAATTTGATCAATGGAAACGTGGTGAGACCGAATTGTCTCCGATGGAAGAACAAGGACGACAACTTTTTAACTCGAAATGTGCGAGTTGTCACAGTGGCGCGCTTCAAACGGATTATTCTTATCGCAACAACGGATTGGATGCAACTTTTGAGGAGGATCTTGGAAGAGGAAGAATAACCCAAAAACCAGAAGATAACGGAAAATTTAAAGTCCCGTCACTTCGCAATGTCATGCTGACCTATCCTTACATGCATGATGGTCGTATGTTTACCATACGTGAAGTGCTCGACCACTATGATGAAGGAGTTGTTCAATCTGAAACATTAGATCCTGTGTTGGTAAACGGTATTCCGATGACTGAAACAGAAAAAGATCAGATCATTGCCTTTCTGGAGACGCTGACAGATTATGAATTGCTGGATGCACAGTGGCTAAATGAGTAAACAATGAGAAATATAATATTGGTATTGATACTTTTGATCGGTACAATGAAGGCAATTGCTTGTGACGTTTGCGGTTGTGCGATCAACACAAGCGGGAACGAAGTTATACCAGGTGTTTTCCAAAACTATTTAGGTATGAGAGCGAACGTAAGACACTTTGAGAGTCTGCATTATGGATTACTCGGTGGCACAACACGTTCTAAAGAATGGTTCCATACGACAGAATTCTATGGTCGATATTCTCCACACCGACGTTTACAATTGATTGGTTTTTTACCTTACAATGCTGTATTCAAGCGCGAAGAAGATCAATGGCATACGACTAATGGTTTAGGAGATGCGCGATTAAAAGCAAACTTTCTTTTGGTGGATCACAAGGATTCTACTAAAGATGAATTACTTTCTGTATTTCTTGGAACTACGTTAAAAGTGCCAACAGGGAGATATGATTTTGTAGATAACGAAGCGCAAGCATTTAGAAGATCAATGTTACCCGGAACAGGAACCTGGGATTATTCCATATCGGCTGACCTCATTTACCGTCGCAAAAATATCGGGGGAATACTCAGTGGCGCTTATACTAACCGTGGCACCAACGACCTTAATTACGATTTTGGAAATGTGTTCAGTGGGCAGGCCAGTATCTTCTATCGTAAACAAAGTATGGAAAGAACTTTTCTCTTTGAAGCTGGTATGATGATCACAAATCTTGAAGCTGATTACGATCTTCGCTTCAATGAAGAACAGGTCTACACCAGTGGGAGCATGGTTTCTCCTATGCTGAAATTCACTTCCGTTGGAGAAAATTGGACCTTTTTTGCGATGGCTAATCATGCTTTATGGCAAAACCTGGGGAAAGGCCGTGTAAAACAATATTTTCAATTTGACGCAGGATTCACCTATTTCCTGCCGACTAACAAAAAACAGAAAACAACGAACAATGAAATTTAATCAATCAATATTGATATTGGCTGTAGTGGCAATTTCTACGACAGGCTGTAAAAAAGAGGACCCTGCTAAAGATGAGGATCCTGATGAAAAAAAGCACATGCAGATAACGGTACAAAATCCACTGCAGGGATCGACATATTCTTATAATGAATCGATAACGGTGGAAGGTGAAATTCAATCAAATTTTGATGCACATGGTTATATTGTCCGATTTTGGAACGCATCCAATCTCGATTCACTACTTTACGAAACCGATGGACATGAGCATGGAGACATGATCAGCATTAGTGAATCCTGGACAAATAATCTAAATGATACAAGTGAAGTGCGTATTGAAGTCATTGCCTCAAGTGATCATCAAGGAACGTATACTGAAACTGCCGAGGTGAATGTCTTTTGCTATCCTTAATTTTCGGGCTTCGAGAGCCTCAGCCCTCAAACGAAGCCTGAGGCTCTCGAAGGCTGAAGTTTGAGGCTCTCGAAGCCCGAATCCCAAATAATGAATATCACTTATGCTCCGCCCAGATTTGGACTAATTCGTTCATCGTTTGAACCGCTTTCTCCATATCCTGAACACTCACGTATTCATGTTTTGAGTGAATAGCCATTTCGCCCGTAAATAAATTGGGACACGGTAGCCCCATAAATGAAAGTCGAGAACCATCCGTACCACCGCGTATAATCACTGGTCGTGGTTCGATATTCGCTTTTTCCATCGCCTGGATCGCGTAAGCGGTTACAAAAGGAACTTCCTTGAGCACCTCCTTCATATTGCGGTATTGTTCATTTATTTCAAACTCGTATGTTGCTCCTTTATGTTGATGCACCACATTCTTAACAATATTCTCCAGCCGTCTTTCATAATCTGCTAATTGCTTTGTTTCGTGATCCCGAATGATGAATTGGAGGGTCGACTTCTCTTGAATCCCCTCAAAAGCAATAGGATGTACAAATCCTTCCCTACCTTCGGTTGTTTCGGGTGACCAACTGTCGTTGGGTAGTGCCGCAAGAATTTCACCTCCAATTTTTAAAGCATTAACCAATTTATTCTTAGCATACCCCGGATGTGAACTGATACCATGGACGGTAATTTTTACCTGATCGGCAGAAAAACTTTCATCCTCAATCGAACCAAGAACACCACCATCAAGTGTGTAACCATAATCCGCATTTAATTTTTCCATATCGAGGTGGTTCACACCGCGACCAACCTCTTCGTCTGGAGTAAATAAAATGCGAATATCTCCGTGTTTGACTTCTGCGTTACCCATTAAATATTCTACAAAATCCATAATACAAGCCACTCCTGCTTTATCGTCCGCACCTAGCAATGTATTACCACTTGCAGTAATCAAATCGTCACCTATTTTCTCTTTCAAATAGGGGTGTTGATCAGTAGTGATCACCTGATTCCCATCTTCAGGAAGTGTTATGGGCGTGCCGTCATAATTTTTGTGGAGAATAGGCTTCACGTTTTTACCGGAAACGTCGGGTGCTGTATCCATGTGTGCACAGAAACAAACAGTAGGAACCGTTCTTTCAATATTCCCTTTTACCGTTCCAAATACGTACCCAAATTCATCCATTTCAGCATCTTCAATACCTAAAGATTTTAATTCCTCTAAAAGAAGCTTACCCAAATCTTTCTGAATCATGGTAGAAGGAAAGCTATCAGAATTGGGATCTGCTGTCGTATCAATTTGAACATATTTCATTAAGCGGTTCGCAACGCTGTGTGAATAATCTTTTATTGCCATTTATATCATTTTATTATACGGTGGTCGAAGATAAGGAAAGTAAAATAAATAACGATTTTTGCGGTTGTTATTATCCTATCAGTGTAAAACATGATTCCTGCTCTCATTCGAAAACAATGTTTTTGGAATAACTACTCTATAGAATTACACCTAAAAAATTAGGTAATTTTACTTATATCCGAAAAACGATCGCGTCACTCCAACGTCACTTCTGAAATGGTCTATATTTTGGACTATATGAGATTTAAAATCATTTACACATTTGTCGCATTGGGCTGTATATTTCAACTCAATGCTCAGGTTATCTCCTTATTTAATTGGAACGGAAGTAATCCTGCTACTGCAGATTACGGACCAAATGCACTTTCAATTAACAGCTCTGCTAAAATTAATCAAGGAGGTGTCAACGGCACTACCGGACTCAATGCAGGACTTCCAAAGGGTGATATTGAAATGCTACTACCAAATAGTGCTTTTGCCAATATTGATGGTATTGACTTTCGTATCGACTTTCAACGCGATGAAAATAGAGGTGATTTTATTTCATCTGGTACTCGTTTTGCATTTGGAATGAATAGTGGAGCGTTATATATCAAGTTCGAAAAAGACGATACCGCTGGTGGTACAGAAACGATTGAAGTCAATAACATTTATTCCATCCCCGATGATGATACTTTTCGTACTTACAGGTTTTATTACTTACCGGATAATGGTACTGCCAAGGTTCTGGTCGATGACAGTGTAGTTTGGAGCAATACTTATAGCAGTCCTGCACCGTTCATATGGTCCAACGATGACATAATGATAGGAAGAATGATGGATGGCAACGGAAAAGATAAAACTATCTTTGATAATATGATTTTAGGTGAAGTAGATGATGCTGCTCTTCCTGTGAAATTAAATCGTTTTGAAGCTAACCAGCAACTTGGAGATGTTATTTTGGAATGGGAAACGGTATCTGAAACGAATAACAACTATTTCACGATCGAAAGGAGTCAACACGGTGATCAATTTAACAGCTTAAACGTTATAAATGGAGCTGGTACTTCAACTAAAAAGCACTGTTATAAGTACATTGACAAAAATCCATTATCAGGAATATCCTATTATCGCTTGCGTCAAACAGACTTCAATGGTGAATCAACATTGTCTAAAACTATAAGTGTTCATATAAGTGAATCAACACAACTAAGCATTTTCCCTAACATTGTGAGCGCGGGCTCAACAGTAAAAGCAATCGTCCCAGACGACATAAGAATAGAAAGAGTTTTTATCATGACAGCAAATGGTAATAGGATAGGCAATTTAGACACCACGTTTACAGCGAATCAATTTACGATATCCAGTCCTGCTCTATCCGGTACGTACTTCGTTTTTGTTATCTCGCAGAATGGCGTAATGTCGAAAAAATTAATCGTTCGTTAACCTACAAAGGGAAGCGCTTTCTGATAACATACTGTCATTTGTAGCGGTTTTAGAAATAAAATACGCTTGAATTCTTAAAAAAACATGATATTCGTAATAATATTAAACCTATTGTGATCAATAGTTGCATTAACATAAACTTAAATACGAAGAATCATGAAAAATACTTTATATACAATAAGCCTGCTGATCACATTATCAATAGTGGCTTGCAATTCACCTAAAGAAACTGCAAGCTTAAAAAATGAACATCAACCATCATCCCAAGACTCATCATCTATAGTCAACTGGACATTGGTTGATCAAGGTAAAATGTACGGTGCGGGAGACGAAGGCATTGAAGCAGGATATCACGTAATTCAAGATAAAGCAACGATGCAACAACTACTTAAAAAAATGCAAGTTTCTGAAAGATTAAAAACCCCCGAAGATGAAAGCTTTTTTGATGATTACATGCTCCTCTTTCTTTTTGATAAAGTTCGTAACACCGGGGGGTATCATTTCCACACGAAAAAAATAACAAAATCAGCACAACAAGTGACCGTGCATACTACGAGTGAAGCTCCTTCTGCAAACGCTCCGAGTGTTATGACTCAGCCATTTTTAATCATACAAATAGATCAAAGTTCACTTCCCATTCACTACCTACCTAGTGAAAAGTGAGTTTTTTTGTTTGAACCACGCCATCTTTTTTCAAACTTACGAGGTAAATACCAGGAGCAATGTCATGGGTATCAAGAATCACCAAGTTTTCACCCTTCGTCGCCATGATTTCATGGGCTGAAATGCGTTTCCCGGTCATATCAGATATATAAATTTCCACAGGACCTCCCTTGTTATTGGAAAATTTTAAATTGACTTCTTCACTTGCGGGGTTTGGATACACCGTAAATTCAACATGACTATTTGAAACTTCATCTAACGTCACAATATCGTCTGAAGGAGCTCCCTCATAAATATTGATATCATCGAGATAGAGGTTATTCCCTCCGTCGCTTTCAAATTGAAATTTAAACCTAAAATTCTCGTCGTAGAAAGAACTAATGATATTGGTAACATGAACAGTCACCCATTCCTCCTTTGATGCTGGTGCCCATAAACTGCTATTTATTTGAGGGGATAATAAATCACCTACGATTGTTTTTCTTGTATAAAAAGGTCCGTCACACCCTTTGCTGATTTGAACTCTCAACCACTCCTGATCATCGCTCGTTCTTTTCCGATAAGCGTATCGAAAAGAAAGTGTTAGATCTTCTGAAGCATCAACTGACGATAAATCAACCGGTCCTGAAATAAGTTCATCAACAGATCCTTCAGGCTGACCATAATTCGCTAAATATGCACTTTTCGAACCTGAAAGTGCTGCTGCTGAAGTGATTTTGAATCGTGCATTGCCACCAGAAACATTTTCACTTGACCAATAGGGGTTACTGACAAAAGAAGTGTGGGGTTCAAAACCTTCTACATAAGGTAAATACGATGCAGGGGTGACATTTATAAAATTGGTTTCATACGTGGAATCCATACCAAAAGGTGTTTCCACCACCATCGCTACATCGTAATCTCCAGGGGCGCTGTAACATACCTGAGGGGCTTGTCCTGCAGCCACAGATGGCGTTCCACCCGGAAAGTACCAAGTGATATCCGTAGATAATCCCGATGTATTGGCCGATTCATCCGAAAGCGTAAAACAATAAGCTTGCCCTGCAGAAGGACAATCGACATCAAATCCTGCTATTGGTGCACTCCATGTACAGTTGAATTCTCCCTGTGTTTTCTGGATCGCGACAGCTCTGCGACCGACCGCATTATCAGCACCGAGAGCTTTCACACTGAACCAATTTTCATAATTTGAACCGTATTGTAACACTACATTCGTATCAGTGACATAGGCAATACTATCCATGTATTTGTTGCCCAATTCACTCACCTCATACCCCGTGGCTCCATTGACGGGATCCCAGGATAACATCATGGAATCAGGGCATACCCATTCTATTCCGAACGATTGAGGGACACCCAAAACAGTAAAGGTCGTGTCACTCACCGCTTCAAGGCCATTTCTTTCGACTTTGATGCGCCCAAGTCCCGTTGGCGTACCTGAAGGAATATTCCAGGAAAAATGCCGTTCATCAGCCTGTGCCGTACCGATTACTGACCAGTTATTTCCATCATCCGGAGAAAATGAAATCGTAAAAGGATTGGAACCCTCGGGAGCGTCCCAACGAATTAATCGGTTTTCTGAAGGAACTAATGCCTCGAATCCCGATGGGTAAGTCACCTGCATTTCATTACTTTCAATAACATACACCACATGGTATTTTTGAACTCCTTGAGGGATATTGTAACCATCAATGGTCACTGAATACGTACCTGCTACTGGATTATCAATAGTCACTTGTTCCATATTATTAAGGCTATCAGTTCCACGAATGGCATTTGCATCGAGCGCTGTAACATTAGGAGATGGATCAAGCTTCCAAGGTTGGTATTGCATCGAAGAAGGATCCGTTATCAACATGTTCAAATCGTTGACTAGAGCCGTAGCTGCATTCGTACTTCCTTCATAATCGGTCCAGTATACCATTACTCGCAATTCCTCTGTTCCTGCAGGCACGTTAACGTTATGCATATTTTGCTGTCCCTGATCAATAGAATCCAGTAGGTAATTGCCCTGCTGGATTATTTCTAGTGCGCGACGTGCATTAATACTCCCCCAACCGTGTTTAAAATCAGGTCCTGGATTACCGAGATCATCTGCACTATTGAGTACCATTGCTTTTATCAAACCGGAATGAGGAATAGCTCCACCGTTGACATCCTGATAGGCATCGTATAATTGCGCCAACGTTCCTGCAACACCAGGGCATGACATAGATGTTCCCGTGAAATTGGCATAATTATTATCATAAATCGTAGAGTATACCTGGGTTCCTACACCACAGATATCAGGCTTAATTCGTCCATCTTCCGCAGGACCTCGACTACTGGAGTTTCTCAAGCTACTCGTATTGGATAAATTGCCTACACACATCACATTTTTACCTGACTTATGACCACCGGTGATATTTCCCCAACCAGAGCCTGCACCATAACCACAATCACTTGTCCCACTGTTACCAGCTGAAAAAACATGAATTAAAGATGGATGTAATCGCACTTGGTTATCTAGTTGTTGAGTAAGATTCGTGTATCCAGCATTACACCCATTACTATAACTTTTAGAAGTAATGTAAACATCATCGTTTTGATACAGATCAGGAACCAAAGCGTAATTACTGTTCCAGCTATTGTAAACAAGA
>CAJXMN010000050.1 GCA_913056215.1 uncultured Flavobacteriales bacterium
GATGTTGAAGCACCTCTTTTGCGATATCGGATTGTAAAGCCGCAAAATGAATGGGGCGTTTGCGATGATTTAAAATAAATTGTACTGATGTGTTGCAAAAACCGCATTCACCATCGTAGAAAACAATCCTTTTCGGCAGATCAACTTTTTCTGATATGTTTGTAGAGTCAGTCATATTATTGATACTTCAAATTTAATACTTTATATTAGGGTCCTATATAACTGAAACAAACGATAAAAAGAATAGATCATGAAAGTAGGAGTTTTATTATCAGGCTGCGGTGTATATGATGGAGCTGAAATTCACGAATCGGTATTAGCACTTTTAGCGATTGAGGAGGCAGGTGCTGAAGCTGTTTGCATTGGAATTGACCAGCCACAACATCACGTGGTGAATCATATGAATGGGAAAGAGCAGGATGAAGAGCGAAATATGCTTATAGAGGCATCTCGTATAGCACGGGGAAATATCAAAAACATCAAAGATGTGGAACCTGCGGACATCGATATGCTTCTGATTCCTGGTGGTTTTGGGAGTGCTAAGAATTTTACGAGTTGGGCATTTGATGGTCCAGAAGGTGAAGTTTTGCCAGAGGTGAAATTACTCCTTCTAAATCTTGTGAATATCGGAAAACCAATTGTTGCACTTTGTGTGAGTCCAGTAGTTGTAGCTAAAGCTTTTGAAGATTCCGATATCCAACCATTTCTCACTATCGGAAATAAAGAAGATGGATCACCCTATGATATTGGCGGTTTCACCCAAGGTCTGGAAGCTACAGGAGCAAAGACAACTATGAAAAAAGCTTCTGAAATTAATGTGGATAGTGCCAATAAAATTGTGACCGCACCTTGCTATATGATGGATACGAATTTGACTACCTTACGTAACAATATCAAAGATGCCGTATCTGCTGGTATTGATTTGGTAGGATAGTCACGAAGTGTTTGATTAAAAGTTAACTATTTTTTCTGGAGGCGCAGGGCTGCAACTAGCTTGAGCCTCCATTGAATGCCTCCGATTGCCTATTATTTGTTGCTGTGTCTTTTTACGCGCCGATGTGCAAAATAGTCCACGACTCCAAAAAGTATAATTAATCCGGAGGTGACGCATTTTTTGTACAAAGGTATGTTGTCGATCGTTTTTCCTTGTTCTCCCTCTTTGAAAATGGTTACGACAACGACCAATACAATCATGAGCGCAGCACCCTGAACAAAATAGGCTCCTAACTTCGTGTAGGTGAGTTTTTCCTGCCCGCGTTGTAGGACTTTTAACGCCTCTGAAATACTACTCCAGGCTACAAAAGCAACGAGCACACCGTAAGAGATGGTGGTCCAAAAATCGATGTATGAATAAATGAAAATCATAAAATTCATCCAGGTTTTATTGGGGGGAACGAGGATATGAAAAAGATTAAAATTATAAAGTAAAACGAGTATGAGCGCTAACGGAAGTAAGAAGGATTTCACTTTTTTGCCTTTGGATTTGTAGTGCCTGTATAGCGGTATGACAATGAAGGGAATGATACCTATATAGATCTGAACGATTAGTAGGCTATTGACATATATCGTCTCAACATCAAACAACCAAATTCCTGCAAGGTAGATAAGGTCAATGATTATTATAAAAATGAATCCCGGATTCCTCATTAAATATTCGATTTCAGACTTTTAATCGGGCACTCGCACTTATTGATTGGTCGGCGAAGTGTCCATTGAGATATTCGTACCGTCCTGCTATTGCTACCATTGCAGCATTATCTGTGCAATACTCAAATCGTGGGATATGTGTTTTCCAACCATATTGGTTTCCTGTATCTCGAAGTCGTTGACGCAGCTCTGAATTAGCAGAAACACCACCAGCAATGGCGACTTCCTTGATGTTGTAGTGCTTCATCGCTTTGATGAGTTTGTCAAATAACATATCCAAAATGGTTGTTTGAACACTAGCACAAATAGCTTTAATATGGTCTTGCACGAAATTTGAATCTTGCTTTTGTTTCTTTTGGAGGACTTGCAAAACATTCGTTTTTAGACCACTAAAACTAAAATCAAAATCAGGTACGTTGGATTTACTAAATTTTATCTGGGTAGGATCTCCTTCTTGTGCGTAACGATCTATAATTGGTCCTCCTGGATAGGGTAGTCCCAACAGTTTAGCCGTTTTGTCAAAAGCTTCTCCCGCGGCATCGTCTTTTGTTGTTCCAACAACCTCCATATCATCATAATCATTGACGATAACCAATTGCGTGTGTCCGCCCGAAACAGTCAGACACATGAATGGAAAATTCGGTTTTTCGCGCTCAGGATCATCAATAAAATGAGCTAGAATATGTGCCTTCATGTGATTGACTTCCACCATAGGGATTTGCATACCCATGGCAAATGCTTTGGCAAAAGATGTTCCCACTATTAGACTTCCCAACAATCCAGGACCGCGAGTAAATGCAATGGCATCGATATCATTTTTATTTATCTGAGCGGTTTGAATCGCAGCTTCTACGACCGGAACGATGTTCTGCTGATGAGCTCGTGATGCGAGTTCGGGCACCACACCTCCGTATTCGCGATGTACCTCTTGGCCAGCTATACGATTGCTCAATATGGCTTCATTTTGGAGTATAGCAGCGGAAGTATCGTCACATGATGATTCAATACCTAGTATGATGATGTCTTTATTGCTCAACTTTAAATATCTTTGTAATTAAGAATGACAAAGTTATTGAAAATACTGTGGAATATAGTGCTTTTTGTAGGTGAGCTGGCACTACTTGCAATCATTCTTTTGTTTTTCTTGATACGGACTTCAAGTTTTCAAACCTATTTGGGGCAGGTGGGGTCGAATTATATCTCAAAAGAACTTAAAGCCAATGTGAATATTGGTAAAATTGATATTGTCTTTTTTGATCGTGTTTATTTTGACGATTTAATAGTCGAAGATCAACAGGAAGATACCCTCGCTACGATTGGAACTTTTTATACAAATATTGCTCATTTTGATATTGAGCAGCTACGTTTTTCTTTGGATGAGGTAGGTTTGAGTAACGCCACCTTTCGGTTAGATAAAAAAGCGGGAGACAAAAATACCAACCTTCAGTTTTTAATTGATTATTTTTCAAGCGATACGACAGCTGGTGAATCTGATTTTTCTTTGCGCATCGCTCATTTACATATCGACAACAGTCAATTTTTTTATAACGATCATCATCATAAGGTGATCGACTTTGGAATAGACTACAATCATTTAGGACTAACTGCTTTGAATGTAAAGGCAAATTCAATATATATTACTCCCAAAATCTATCAAGCGCATTTAAAACACATGGCAGTAAAGGAGAGAAGTGGATTTTCACTTTCTAAATTTCAAGGAAAAGCCGAGTTTTCTAAAAAGCGAGGACTTCAATTGCGCAATGGAAAGATTAAAACACCATCATCGTTGATTCATGTCCCTCGTTTCGATTTAGTCATAAAAGATATGTCCGATTTCCGTTCTTTTACTGAGCGAGTTGCGTTGAATAGTCACATTTCATCCAAAGCATTGTCGCTCTATGATGTTTCTTTATTTGCTTCTCAGCTACGCGGAATGAATGATATTGTTTCTTTAAACGTACGTACAAAGCGTCCTGTTAATCGTATGCAGTTGAATGATTTGATGCTATCCTATCGTCAGAATACTTACTTGAAAGGTGATTTTACGCTCATTGATTTTAAACAGTTGACTACTGAAAATATCAATCAATATGTTGCTGGATTATCGGTGGACATAAGTGAGTTACAACAGATTCGGTTACCAGATGCTGCTCCCCAGAAAAAGATCGATATACCTAAGAGCCTGGCAGCACTCAACCGCTTCACATTCGAGCACACCCGGTTTTCAGGAACTTTACATGCACTTGATATTGATGCTTCAAAGATTCAATCAAACCTGGGCAATATCTCATCGAGAACACCGCTTCATGTCAAATCGGACAGCACTTTTAACCATATAACTATTGCACATCGCAATCAGCAAAACACAATTTTACGTTTTCATCAATTTGACATTGGTGGATTACTACAAAATGATCAAGTGGGAAAACTAGAAGGTGAAATGCGGTTGCAACGTATAAATATCTCGCCTCAGGGACTTTCCGTTGATCGTGCGAGTGGCACTTTTAGAAAATTACGAATTGATGAATACGCTTACGACTATGTAATTGTTGACCAGGTAAATTATCGTTTGGTGAATACCCGAATCCCTCAAAATATTCTAAAAGGTAAGGCGTATATTCGCGATGAACACCTGGACCTCAGTTTTGATGGCTTTGCACAAGTTGGACAAAAACTCGCTATTGACGCAGCTATAGATCTAGAATGTGCCCATCTCGAGGAAATTAGCAGTCGTTTTAAAGATCGAGGGACACTCTATGCACGCGTAAAAGTAGATGCTGAAGGCGAAAATTTTAAGGCTTTCAAGGGAGATGTTAACATGGATACCATTTATTATGAAGAAAATGGAGAACGCTTCCACACGCGTGATTTTAATGCTTCGATAGAACGCTCTGAAAAGAAGGATCGATTGATGATACGTTCTGAATTGCTCGATGCTGATGTCGATGGTCAAATGGAGTTTAACAAAATTGGAAAAAATGTTCAGGCTGAGCTCAATAAAATATTCCCTTCCTTTATTGCTGGTTATGATCATAAAGTAAAGGACACGAGCTTTTTTGATTATAATTTTGAAATAAAAGCACTGAATGAGTTACTGGCCGTTGTTTTTCCAAAAGTAAAAATCAGTAAAGGAACAACACTAGATGGAAGGTATCTTGGCGAAAAACAGGAAATGAGCCTTAATGTGCATTCTGAATACGTCGAATATGAGCAAATGCGATTTGAAGCAATTGATCTCATTCAAGATGTTTACAATGACGAGTTGCTCGCACTGTATGATATTCAGCGCGTATATTTTAGCGATTCTCTCACGTTCAAAGCGGTCCATTTTACTGGACTCACGTCTAAAGGCTTCATGGATTCACAGTTGTTGTTTCACGATACGGATAATTCTCGTTCTAATCTTGAGTGGTATACCCATCTTTTTGATAAAGATGGATTTGATATTGATATTCTCCCTTCTTATTTCACGCTTAACGATCATCGTTGGCAGCTGAATGATAGAGCGCACGTTAATTATACAGATAACTGCTTTTTTATTGAAGATTTTAGACTTGAACATGAAGATCAATATATTGCAGCGAACGGTCAGTTGTCCAATTATCCCTTTGATCACCTCAACCTTGATGTTATGAACCTTGATTTAGCTGATGTTGGAGCATTGCTCGGTTCGGATACGGATCTTCAGGGGGTGGCCAATCTGGTTGGATATGTATCAACTCCCTTTACCAATCCTACCTTTCAGGGAGATGCAGTTTTACAGGACTTCTTCATCAATCAGACAGAGGTAGGAACTATAAGTTTTGGTGCGGATTATGAAGCGTCTACTAACAATATTAACATGTTTGGAGATATTATCTTCAAAGGTAGCAGGACCTTTGCTTTTGACGGTGATTATATTGTTAACAGTGAGGATAAAATCGAAGACAGTTTAGATTTTGAAATGAAAATGAATGGTACGGATATCAGTGTATTAAATGAGTTCCTTGATCCAGAAGTGGTTAGTAAGGTTGGAGGTTATTTGGAAGGAGATATGGCGCTTACTGGAACGATTGCCGAGCCTTTGCTCAAAGGTAAAGTAGATTTTAGAGATGGACTAGCTAACTTGGCAATTCTGGGAGCTGATATGTATTACGAGGGAGAGATAGAGTCAGTGAAAGACGGGTTCTACATCAACAATATGCCATTGACAGATGAGGAAGGAAATACAGGTTTTATTACTGGATCTTTATTTCACGATAACTTTCAAGATTTTTTCTTTGAGTTGATTTTAAACCTGGAAGATCACCCTGTGAAACGTGATCCAGAAAATCCGGCAAAGTCATTACCCGTAAGCCGATTTAAAGTTATGAAAACGAATTATTCAGAAGATGAACCGTATTACGGTGATGCCTACATTACTGGAATTGCTAATATATCTGGTTATGCTGATAATTTATCGATCGATGTCAATGCCACGACCAAGCGAGGGACCAAAATATTTTTCCCAATGTATGGACCGACAACAATTGAGGAGGAAGGTTACATTTCATTTAAAACAGCGGGCGAAGATACCTTAGAAACAGATGAAAATAAAGTTGATTTGACGGGTGTTGATCTATCGTTTGACTTTAACGTAACTGATGACGCTAAGGTTAAATTGATTTTTGATAAGGATATAGGGGATGAAATCTCCGCCCATGGTCAAGGAGATCTTCAGATGGGGGTCGATCAATATGGCGAACTTACACTTAGTGGTATTTATACTGTGACTGACGGGGTTTATAATTTTGCCATGGGACCCTATCGGCAGAACTTCCTCATAGAACCTGGGGGTACGGTCCAGTGGACTGGTGACCCTTATGCAGCTAATCTCGATATAAAAACGTATTACCGCACCACAGCGAATTTGTCAGTGGTGATGCCGGATGTCATTGAAAATAAAACATCCGATAATGAGCTTATTCTCTCCTATTTGTACCTTGACGGGAATATTATGAATCCGCAGATTTCCTTCGATCTGGAAGCACCTAAGGCATCGGAGGCAGGAAAGGCGGTAATTTCCAGAATAAGAAGTGATCAGGATGAACTCAATAAACAATTCTTTTCTATTTTGATATCGCGGAGTTTTCTGCCGTTGGCTGGCGAAGAGAATAGAGCTGGAGGAAGTGGCGGGGCGCTGTTGGATTTAGCCGCAACTCAAATCAACTCACTGTTAAATAAGATGAGTCAAAGCTATAAAATGAACGTGAATCTGGAAAATGATCAACTTTCGGGACAATTTTCAGGAGAATTCGGTATGTCTAAGAACTTTCTGAATGATCGATTACAGGTTTCTGGTTCCGTGGGAGTGGGTTCGGTACGTGATCAATCTGGCGCTGAGGTGGGCGCTCCTGGTCAAAACACAATTATTGGCGACGTGGAAATTGAATATTACCTCAATGAAAAAGGAACGTTTCGCATACATGCTTTCAATGAGTCAAACAACAATACAGTGATACAAAATAACAATCAGGGATTATTTACACAAGGTGTTGGTATTAGTTATAAAGAAGATTTTCATACCTTCGAGGATTTCAAGTTATTGCAATTTTTTGCAAATTTGTTTCGAAAAGAAGAACTTAAAATTGATTTACCAGGGAACAATAGGCGTAAACCTATTCCTGAGAAATATTTAAATGACCATACCATAAAAGAGAAGGAATGAAAAAAGTATTAGTAGCGAACAGAGGAGAAATTGCACGGCGGATTATTCGTACCTTAAAACGTATGAATATTCAGGCGGTGGCCGTATATTCTGAAGCAGATTTTGATGCACCTTTTGTTCACGAAGCAGATGAATCAGTTTGTATAGGACCTGCACCATCTGCGGAAAGTTATTTGGTTCAGGATAAAATTATTGAAGTAGCAAAGGAGAAGAAAGTAGATGGTATACATCCTGGTTACGGCTTTCTATCTGAGAACGCGAGTTTTGCCGATCGTTTGAAAAATGAAGGTATTCAATTGATTGGTCCCTCAGCGGATGCTATGCGTGTGATGGGAGATAAGTTGAGTGCCAAACAGCGTGTGAAAGCTTATGATGTTCCGTTGGTTCCTGGAATTGATGAAGCTGTTGCGGATGTTGAGAAAGCCACTGAAATTGCTAAACAAATTGGTTTTCCTGTCCTTATCAAAGCATCTGCCGGTGGTGGAGGAAAAGGAATGCGTCTCGTTCAGAAAGAAGGTGAAATGAAGGAACAAATGCAATTAGCGCAATCCGAAGCGCGTTCTTCCTTTGGAGATGATGCTGTATTTGTTGAAAAATTTGTAACCAAGCCCCGCCACATTGAAATTCAGGTTTTTGCTGATAATCATGGCAATGTCATTCACTTGTTTGAACGAGAATGTAGTATCCAGCGTCGTCACCAGAAAGTAATAGAAGAAGCCCCTAGTGCGGTGCTCAGTGAATCGCTGAGAGCAGAAATGGGTGCTGCGGCTTGTAACGTGGCTAAAGCATGCGATTATTCAGGCGCAGGAACGGTAGAGTTTTTGTTGGATGCGGATCACAATTTTTATTTCCTCGAAATGAATACCCGCTTGCAAGTAGAGCATCCAGTTACAGAAGAAATTACAGGTCTTGATTTGGTTGAATGGCAAGTGCGCGTTGCGCGTGGTGAAGAATTGACCTTAAACCAGGAAGACGTAACACGTAATGGTCACGCTATGGAGGTTCGTGTATATGCTGAAGACGCTTTGAACAATTTCGCTCCTGATATAGGTACTTTAAAACGCTATCGTAAACCAACAGCAGATTATATTCGAATTGATGATGCCTTTGAAGAAGGTATGGATATTCCGATCTATTACGACCCTATGATTGCCAAGTTGGTGACCTGGGGTGAAAATAGAGAACAAGCCATTGACCGTATGATTGAAGCCATAGATCATTACGAAATAGCAGGTTTACGAACGACACTTGATTTTGGGAAGTATGTCATGAAACATGAAGCATTTCGCAGCGGTGATTTCGATACCAACTTCATTAAACATTATTTTGAAGACCCTGAGGTGATGCATGAAGCACAAGAAGGTGAGCGAAGAGCATTAGCGGCATCGTTGGACCAACTATGGGATGGTGTTATGGAACAACGCAAAAAAGATTTCGCTTCGAAATTAATCGATTGATTTTTCAAGATGGCATGCTTTATATAGAATTTGTTTGCCGTTGATCGGTGGTATCTGTATCCCTAAAAAAAGATGGTGAGTGACAGCTGCAGACGATTAATTAAGGACATTTTTATAGATAATCTAAATAGCAGCAGGAGTGCGGACTTTGAAGACGCTCGAGCATTCGAGCATAAAACTTTTGAGTTGTACTCATATACTTTTTATTCGTTCGTTTCAAGTAATTTTTATAATTTCGTTCTGGAATGATGAAGAAAACTGCAGCCATATTATTGTCAGTGCTTTTACTTGTGGTTAACATGAGTCTCACGTTCTCTACACATTATTGCGGTGGAGAAGCGGTAGAGACGAGCGTAGCACTCGGTAAGTCAACTGTTGGTTGTGGTATGGAAATGTCAGAGGTAAATACTTGTGACAATGAAAACGGGATTGCGACTATCGATAAAGTAGATTGTTGCCATAATACCCACCATACTATTTCATTGGAGGAGGATTACGTACAAAACAGCTTTACTGCTCCTGTGCTATTGATTGCAGAAGTTTGGCCAATTCCAGCATTGATCCAGTTACCAACTTTTCAGCTAAAACAAGGTTGTTTTGTAGCCTATTCACCACCCTTGGTCAGACAGAACAGACAAGTTTTGTACCAGGTTTTTAGACTCTAAAACGCATACAATTAGGTGGTTAGCCCGAACTTCGAGGTGAGATAACTTGTGTTATTGATCACCACATTTTTCATTGTAATTGTATGCATTCATGTTGAATAAAATCATAAAGTATTTTCTTGAGAATAAATTAGTGACCTCCATTGTTTTGGTCGGATTCGTCACTTGGGGTGTTATTACTGCACCATTTGACTGGGATACGGGCGTATTACCCTCCGATCCGGTGCCGGTGGATGCTATTCCAAACATCGGAGAGAATCAGCAAATTGTTTTTACTGAATGGAAAGGGCGCTCTCCACAGGATATAGAAGATCAAATCACTTATCCGTTAACGACCTCTTTGTTGGGTATCCCTGGTGTAAAATCGATAAGAAGTTCGTCTGTTTTCGGATTTAGCAGTATTTATATCATTTTCAAAGAGGATGTCGAATTTTACTGGTCACGTTCGCGGATCCTTGAGAAATTGAATTCACTCTCTTCAGGGGTATTACCGGATGGTGTCCAACCTTCTCTGGGACCTGATGCTACGGCACTCGGTCAGGTGTACTGGTACACAATCGAAGGTCGCGACAAAAATGGGAATACGACAGGGGGTTGGGATTTACAGGAGTTGCGATCTGTACAGGATTTCTACGTAAAATATGGACTCAATGGGGCTGAGGGTGTTTCAGAGGTAGCTTCGATTGGGGGGTATGTTGACGAATATCACATTGACGTTAATCCAGATGCTCTGGAAAACTACGGTATTCCACTGAGTAAGGTGGTGAAAGCCGTTAAAATGTCCAATCAGGACGTGGGCGCGAAGACCATTGAAATCAATAAAGCGGAATATCTCGTTCGGGGAATCGGTTATATTGAAGAACTTGAAGATATCGAAAAAGCGGTGGTTGATGTAGTGGATAATACCCCGATCCGGATTCAGGATATCGGTAGGGTCACACGCGGACCCGCAACTCGTCGTGGAGTTTTGGATAAGGATGGTGCCGAGGTAGTAGGAGGAGTAGTAGTTGCTCGTTATGGAGCCAACCCTCTCGAGGTCATCAATAACGTGAAGGATCAGATCAAAGAGATCTCATCGGGATTACCCAAAAAAACATTGGCTTCTGGAAAAGAGAGTCAATTGACAATTGTACCTTTTTACGACCGTACAGAACTAATCAACGAAACATTAGGTACCCTGGAAGAAGCACTTTCACTAGAATTGTTGATTACAATTCTCGTCGTTGTGGTTATGGTCCTTAACTTACGGGCCTCATTAATTATTTCTAGCGTTTTGCCGATTGCCGTATTAATGGTCTTTATCGCCATGCGCTATTTTGGAGTTACTGCCAATATTGTGGCGCTCTCGGGAATAGCTATAGCTATTGGCACTATGGTCGACTTAGGGGTTATTCTCTCCGAAAATATTGTCAAACACTTGCGCAATGCAAAGGATAGTGGCGAAAAATTAATCACCACCATTTACAATGCCTCAGCTGAAGTTAGTTCAGCTATCCTGACTGCGGTGACAACGACGATTGTTAGTTTTATTCCTGTATTTACCATGGAAGCTGCTGAAGGTAAACTGTTTAGACCACTCGCGTTTACCAAAACGTTTGCTCTACTGGCTTCTGTTATTGTTGTATTGTTCATTATACCAACTGTTGCACACTGGGTGTTCGGTTTTAAAATGAAACGGAATGTCAAGGGGTATGTAATCAATGTGTTTATCATTCTCCTGGGAGCTGTTGTACTTTTTATGGGATATACATGGGCAGGTTTAACACTTATGGCACTTGCGGCTTCATGGTTTATTCGAAAATATGCAAAACGCGATCATTTTTTAATTCATCACTTGACCATCATTGTTACTGCACTTGCTGTTGTTTGGCTATTAGCAAGAGAATGGATGCCTCTGGGACCGAGTAATTCTACGGTGGGGAACTTTATGTTCGTGGCGCTGCTAGTAAGTATCATTCTAACGCTGTTTTATTTGCTCGAATATTATTATTCACGCATTTTGAACTGGTGTCTGCGCAACAAGGCTGTTTTTCTGGCGTTACCTGGCTTTGTGATGATTCTAGGGTTGACCATTTGGCTGGGTTTCAACACGATGTTTGGTTTTATAGCCACTGGTTTTGATAAAGTTGGCGTAAATATTCGAACCACTAGCGTTTGGTCAGGATTGGCACATACGTTCCCCGGGTTAGGAGAGGAATTCATGCCATCGCTTGATGAGGGAAGCTTCTTGTTGATGCCCACCTCAATGCCGCATGCTGGAGTTGAACATAACAAGAAAGTCGTACAACAGCTGGATATGCTGTTGACCAACATTCCAGAAGTGGAACTAGCGGTTGGGAAAATGGGACGTGTCGAATCTGCGTTAGATCCTGCCCCCATTTCGATGTACGAAAATATTATTAATTATAAATCGGAGTACCACGTCGATGAAAACGGTCGTCGACAGCGTTATAAAACCGTTGAAGGTCAATTCGTTCTAAAAAATGGTGATACGCTTTCCAATGAATTAGCTATAGCTAAGGATATCAATGAAAAACAACTCATTCCGGACGAAGATGGGCAGTATTTTCGCAATTGGCGCCAGCATATTCAATCTCCTGATGACATTTGGAACGAGATCGTAAAAGTGACCAAAATACCTGGTGTGACTTCAGCTCCTAAATTGCAACCGATTGAAACACGGTTAGTCATGTTGCAAACGGGTATGCGAGCACCGATGGGTATCAAAGTGTTTGGCCCTGACCTCAAAACCATAGAAAAATTCGGAATGCGGCTCGAATCGATTTTAAAGAAGGTGCCTACGGTTAAATCTGAGGCTGTTTTTGCCGATCGTATTGTCGGTAAGCCTTATATCCACCTCAATATTAACAGAGATCGAATTGGACGATATGGGTTGAATGTAAAAGATGTTCAAAATGTGATTAAAACGGCAATTGGTGGAAACACAGTAACCTCCACTGTTGAAGGAAGAGAACGATTTCCAGTGCGCGTGCGTTACCCTCGAGAACTTCGCGACAATCCTGAACGACTGGAAAAAATATTAGTTCCAACACCTACAGGTGCTCAGGTACCACTCGATGAACTGCTGGACATTGAATTTGTAAAAGGTCCTCAAGTTATTAAAAGTGAAAATACCTTTCTGACAGGCTATGTTTTGTTTGATCGGAAAGAGCAATATTCTGAAGTCGAAGTCGTCGAAGAGGCCCAGCGTTACATTCAGGAAAAAATTGACAACGGAGAGCTGGAAATCCCACCGAACGTGAGTTATAAGTTTTCTGGGGATTACGAAAATCAAGTGCGCGCGGAGAAACGACTCTCGATCATTGTACCGCTCGTGCTCCTTATCATCTTTTTGATCTTGTATTTTCAGTTCAAATCGGTGACGACTTCATTGATGATATTCTTGGGGATAGCTATGGCATTTAGTGGAGCATTTTTACTGATTTGGTGTTATGGTCAGGACGGGTTCCTCAATTTCGATGTGATGGGTACTAATATGAGGAATTTGTTTCAAATAAAGACTATTAACCTGAGTGTTGCCGTATGGGTAGGGTTCATCGCATTATTTGGAATTGCCACAGATGATGGAGTGTTGATGGGAACCTATTTGGATCAAAGTTTTAAACGCAACGAAACCAATTCAATCACCAACGTTAGGGAAGCAGTTGTTAGTGCAGGCAAACGACGTATAAAACCAGCGATCATGACTTCGGCTACGACCATCATCGCTCTGCTCCCGGTATTGACGTCAACAGGTCGAGGTGCAGATATTATGATACCCATGGCGATCCCTGCATTTGGAGGAATGATTATCGCCTCTATAACTTACTTCATCGTTCCTGTACTTTACAGCTGGCGAGAAGAGCGAAAAATTAAAAAACAAGCAAAATGATACAACGCGCAATAATCACATGTATTTTAGTGTTGAGTATGGCTAACATGCTTTCAGCACAGTCCCTCGCAGAATATTTAGCGATCGCAGCTGAGAATAATCCAACACTAAAAGCCAAGTTTAAAACTTTTGAGGCAGCTATGGAAAAGGTGGCACAGGTGAATACCTTACCTGACCCACAGCTTTCCTTTGGTGTTTTTATTCTTCCCGTTGAAACACGTGTCGGACCGCAGCAAGCGAAGATCGGATTATCTCAAATGTTACCCTGGTTTGGAACGCTGGAGGCTGCAGGATCTGTTTATCATTTAAAGGCCAAGGAAAAATATGAAGATTTTATACTGACAAAGCATGAGCTGTTTAAAGAGGTGAAATTGGCGTGGTACCCATTATACGAAATCGAACAGCAAATTCGTCTGGAACGAGAGAATCTTGAAATTCTAAAAAGCTATAAAGATTTGGCAACACGTGCTTATGAGAATGGAAATAGTTCTATGACTGATGTAATTCGCGTAGATGTTATGATCGATGAGGCCCAGACGGACATCAAATTGAAAGAAGATCAACGTAGACCATTAAAGATTCATTTTAATCAATTATTGAATCGAGAACCCATGGAATCGGTAGAGGTGATAGATACCTTGTCTTTTCCGAAGGTCTCACAATTTTACAGAAAAGACAGTTTGTTTGACAACCATCCCCAATTAAAAGCAATGGATTTGCAGGAAAAATCGGCGGAAGCACAAGCACGACTCGCCCGTAAAAATGGAATGCCACAAATTGGTGTGGGGTTGGATTATGTGTTTGTTGGACAACGTGACGATGTATCACTTCCGAACAATGGAATAGACGTAATTATGCCAATGATCAATGTTTCGATACCAATTTTTCGCAAAAAATATGATGCCGCCATAAAGGAGGCACAATTGACCCGAGAATCGGTTGGTTATCGCAAGGAAGCATTTAAAAATCAATTGCTTTCTGATTACGAGCAGGCATGGTATGACTTCGATCGTGCACGTCAAATGGATGAACTATACACCCGTCAGATGCAGAAAATGGAACAAATGAAAACAATATTACTGAAAGCATACAGCAATTCGGGAAATGATTTCGAGGAAGTGCTGCGCATTCAACAGCGTTTGTTAAAATATGAAATTTCTGCTGTGTCTGCAGTGGTTGATGCTTTTAAAGTATTAGCAAAGATCGATTACTTTACCTCAAAAACTGAATAAAATGAAAACAAGTATAAAGAACATAATTGTGATTGCTGCTCCTACTTTATTGATTGGCTTAATGTTAGGTTGGTTGATTTTCGGCGGTGATGGTGGAATGGAGCAATCTTCAGTAAAAGAAGGAATTGAAAAGAACGAGGTATGGACCTGTTCTATGCATCCCCAGATTCGTCAAAACGAACCTGGTAAATGTCCGATTTGTGGTATGGAACTGGTACCAGTTGACGACAACGGAGATCAACTTGCGATGGAAGTTGAAATGTCACCCGCAGCGATGCAATTAGCTGATATAGAGACCGCAGTCATTAAAAAAGAAACACCAGTCAAACAACTGCGACTCAACGGTAAGGTGCAGCCTGACGAAACGGAGGTGTTTTCGCAATCATCGCATTTACCAGGGAGAATAGAGCAGCTGATGATTAGTTATACCGGTGAACGTGTCGAGAAAGGACAGATACTAGGTATGATTTATTCACCTGAACTGGTGACTGCTCAGGAAGAATTATTTGAGGCATACAAGATACGCAAAGCTCAACCTCAGCTTTATCAGGCAGCTCGTGAAAAACTTAAGAATTGGAAACTAACTGTGGAACAAATTGATGAGATTGTGGAGCAGGGAGCAATAAAAGAACAGTTTCCAATTTTAGCTGATGTTTCTGGAGTGGTACTCAAAAAGAAAGTCAAACTCGGTGACTATGTAAAACGTGGAGAATCTATTTATGAAATTGCAGATTTGAGTCAGGTATGGGTGTTGTTTGACATATATGAGAGTGATATATCATGGGTGAATGACGGTGATGAAGTTACGTTTTCGGTTAAATCGTATCCTGGAGAGGAATTTTCAGGGACTATTGCATTTATCGATCCTGTGATTGATGCGCGCACACGTGTAGCTCAAGCTCGTGTTAAAATGCACAATCCGAGTAGAAAACTCAAACCTGAAATGTTGGTTGAAGGAGTCGTTAAGAATCCGCTTCGAGAGAAAAACGAGGCGATTGTTGTTCCAAAATCAGCCGTGATGTGGACAGGAGAACGATCACTTGTCTATATCAAGCATGTAAGGGAGGATAAGATCAGTTTTAGTATGCGGGAAGTCACGCTGGGTGAGGCACTCGGAAATCAATACATCATAAAAGAAGGGTTGGAATCAGGCGAGGAAATCGCGGTTCACGGTACATTTAGTATAGACGCTGCTGCACAGTTAGCAGGGAAGCCAAGTATGATGAATAAAGATGCTGGTCAGACAACGGAAAGTGAGAATAATGAAGAAATCAAACACTTGAAAATCAGTGATAATGCGCGAGAGGCGATAGCTCCATTGTTGACACACTACCTTGAAGTACAGAGCATGTTGGCAAATGATGATTTCGAAAATGCGCTTAAATCGGCGAAAAAAATGGCAGAAACACTCAAGGATATTGATATGCGATTGTTTCAGGGCGATGCGCATCGCTTTTGGATGAAAAGAAGTGAAAAACTCAAAAACGTTTTGGATAATTCGGTTGAAGCTGAAGATATCAAAGCACTAAGAAAGTGGTTTAAACCCTTGTCGGAAGAAGTAATCTTGTTGTTTAAAGCATTTGGTAGTCCGAAGGAATCCCTATTTGTTGATTACTGTCCGATGGCAGATAGTGATAGCGGAGCAACCTGGTTGAGTAACGAAAAAACGATTCGCAATCCCTATTTTGGTTCGTCCATGTTGAGATGCGGAGAAGTAAAAGAAGCTATCAACACTGTAGAACATCCATAAAAAGTGAAGTAGAATGAAATCATGCTGTAGAACCGAAAACAATCAGTCTTTTTCCCCGATGAAAAAGTGGAGTAAAAGAATTGGATGGGGCATCGTCTTGGTGCTCTTGTTTATCATTGTATTAAATAATTAAGTAACCCATAAATAAAAATAAAGATGAAAAAGTACAGATTAATTTTAGTGACGGTAATTGTTGGATTAACCATGTTTTCAACGAGTTGTGGTGGGACATCAGAAAAAGAAAAAGCAGTAAATTCGGAACAATCTGCCAAAAAAGGAAAAGAATATACTTCAGCATACGTATGTCCGATGCACTGTGAAGGGAGCGGTAGTGATGAAGAAGGATCTTGTCCGGTATGCGGAATGGACTATGTTAAGAATGAGGATGTCTCTGGAAAATAAGGGAGGTCCTTCTCAGATTTGATTGTCTATTTATCAATTAATAAACACGGTACTTCGTTTTATTGGGGAGGATTGATGGTAATAAGCCATTATTCCTTTCCACTGAGTACCATTCCAGTCAAATTTTAAATAAACAAGCCGCAACCAGAGGTAGGATAGGAGTATGCCAAGTGTTCAAGTAGGTAGAGCAATATTACTATTCGGTGTTAGAAAATAATTCAGTTCGCTTTGGTAACCAACCGTCCTCAAACTTTGATATTTGAGTTAAAATGAGACTATTTCGTTTTTAGCATAATCATCTTTATGACTGCAATAACGATCAAAGCTAATATGCTAAGAACCAAGATAGGTATTACAATAGCTATGAAATTGATGGTTTTATAAAAAAGCACCAAAATAGGTTGCAGGCTCATCAAGAAGAATATAACACTCACTATCAAACTGGAATATTGCAGCAATTGCGTCGCAATTCCATACATTGCTCGGGCATTTTTTTTCGTAATCTGAACCGGATAATTGAATATCCAGGGAAATTGTTTTAGTATGTATAGAAGGGTGACGATTGTCCCACCGATCAGTGGATTCATCCATAGTACCGATTTTTCGGCGAATCCATCACTGTCTTTTGTTGGCCAATTAAATGGAATAGGAATTTCATCAGGTAGTTGAGAATAGAATAAACCAATTAATAACGTAGTGATACCAATGAGCGAGAATGACACCACTTCAACGACTAGGTCAATCTTTGACTTTAGTATTTTAATTCGTGGTCTTTGCATGTTGAAATTATATCACAGTATGTGAAGTTCATACAACCGGTATTTCAACTTTATTTCCAGTAAAACAACAATTCGTAAGCGCCGTTAAAAGAGCTCGATCAATTATTATTGCCGTTTTAATTGGCGCTTAATTCTTTTGAGTTTTTCTTTACGCTCTTTGAGTTTGGTACTGGACGTTGTCAATTGCTCTTCTTTTTCATTAACTTCTTCAGTCAATTCCTCAATTTCTTCATTGAGATCTTCAATCTCACTCTTCATGTCCTTAATATCCTTTTTGTTATCAGATATATCCTCCTTGAGTCCGTCTACTTCTTTAGTTAATTTTTTGACCTTTTTCTTCGTCGCTTTGACCTCGCTTTCATAGTAATTGGGCAAATATTCCTTCAAGAATCCGTTCAAAATCTCAAGCAGTACATCGTATTCATCGGACATTTCATCTTCATTCACGTAAATGTCATACCCAAATGATGCAAAAACTTTCATTTCAGAACCGACTTCATCTTCAACGATTTTTGTGTAAAAATCCAATCGCTTGGAAGACAAATCTTCGATGATTACATCTTCAGCTGTGAGTAAGTCTTTATTTGAAAGAAAGCCGATTCCCTGAATTTTAAAATCGTAATGATCTTTGAGGTATGATTTCCACGCCTTTTTTAACGGTTTGGGTTCGGGATCTACGTTAACAACGAGACAAGGTCGCTCCTTATCATTATGTTCTACGACGCCATCTCTAGGGGTCACATTTTGCGCGTGAACATTTGCACCAAATAGGATAAGAACAAATGCTAAAAAATTCAATTGAACTAAAAATGAGTTATTTCTGTTATGCTGCATCATCGTTTGTTTTTTCAGAAGATAAACGATCTTCTATATGTTTCAAAAAATGAGTGACAATTTCTTAAATTCTGTTCAAACTTATAAAAACGTCACTAACGAGACAACAGTTGAAAGCCTTTAAATGTTCAAATTTAGTGCATTTAAATATCCTCGATTGAATGAAAGGAGGTCATGACTATTGATAATTTTACCAGTTGTTTAAGCCTATTAACTACTTTTAGGATCGACGATAAGAATAAGTGGAGCGGGTATGTCATCTTTTTCCGCATCGGATATCAAATCAAAGAGTAAGTCGTGATTCTCTGTTTTCGCTTCCGGCCATAAGATGAGGTCAGATGACTGCACTTTTGATTTGATATATTCTTTGGGACTGAGATCCTCTAGATCGAAGACTTCAGTTGAATGAACAGCAATATTTAAAGTTGTGAACTGCTCTCTCACGGATTCTCTAAGACTTTGATACGTGTGATCTTCTGATGCTGATTCAAATATGACCACTTTCACTGATTTGGGAGCACTGGAGTTGATTTTATAAATAGTTGTGCTCAAATCTTTAGAAATCTGAGAATCACTATAAATAGGGATCACAATTTGTTCAATTAGATTGAAAGGTTTTAACTTCAAGATGAAACGAGGTTCCTCGTCCTTAATAACTTCCTCGATTTGATTGATAACATTGTGGTTGAATACAAATTTCTTGTCAACTTCAACAGACGCCTCCTTAAAACGGTCCAAAACTGCGCTCAACTTTTTATTTCCCGCTTCGTCATATTGCTGTTTGGATTGATCAGATCGACGCTGCTCGGGTGTTTCTTGATAGCCCACTAAAAGGACCTTCGAAACAGGAATAGATGCCAATATTTCAAGCGGAAGTTCTTTTTTCGTTTTAGAAATATCAATGGGGATCAATACATTGGGATTGAGCACATCAAGATCAATATGTGGTGGATCGGGATGGGTTATTTTGATCTTTTTTCTTTTGATAAAAATGAGATAGTAGATTAATGTGAGGATAATTATTGCAAAGCTCATAAGCAAGGATGCATTTTGCATAAAAAAGACTAGCCCGATACAGCTGATGAAACCAATAGTACTAATGATTTTCGCTGCTGGCAAACGAAAAGTCGGAACGTACCATGTCGGATTCTTGGATCGCAATCGAAAAACAGCGAGACATATTCCCGCGTAAATGATAAGGTGCAGCGTAGAGGCGATCTCTGCAAACACCTCTAGTTCACTACGTATAAGCATTATAGCAACTGGAAGGGCTACTAAGAATAACGCGATGTGAGGGGTCCCGAACCGACCATTAACACGACTTGCTCGTTTGGTGATTAACTGGTCTTTGCTCAGTGCAAAAACACCACGTGAAGCACTAATGAGGGAAGCGTTAGCACTGGATAGCGCTGCCAATAACCCTGCAAAAACAGCTAACAAGGCTCCCCAACCACCAAGCAGTTTTCTGGCAACCTCAATCGTAGCGGTCTCACCAAATTTATTTAATTCCTTATATTCAAAGGAGATCGTACAAACGAGCATGATAAATACATATAAGAACATGGCAATGAGCACACTTCCTATCAAAGAACGCGGGAGGTTTTTACCTGGAGACTTAATTTCGGCACCAATATTCGCGATTTGAACAAACCCAAGATAGGAGGTGAAAATTAACGCTGTGGTCGTAAAAATAGATGAAACGCCATTGGGTGCAATTGCTGAGAAAGCTACTTTTTGGTCTTCTAGCCCAAGAAAAACAATCAATCCATAGGTGAAAATCCCAACCAGTATTACTGCAAGGGATATAACCATAACATTTTGAGCACTACCTACCTTTTTAGTACCAATAATGTTGATAATTAATAAAAGCGCTGTAAAAAGAAAGGAGAATATCTTTGCGGAGGCGTTCCAGGTTATATTCAGTTCCTCAAGAAATGAAATTGCATATTCGCCAAAACTGACGAGGTAAAAGGCACAAGCAAAAATTAAACCGATCCACTGAGCAATGCCGACCAATGTTCCCCAGAATTTACCACAGGTTCGCGATATAAAGAAATAGCCACCTCCACTTTGTGGCATTGCTGTTGCTAATTCTGCGGTACATGCTGCCACGAGGAGTGCAATGATTCCCCCGATGAGAAATGAGAATACAGCCGCTACTCCTGCTTTACCGCCTGCTAAGCCAGGAAAAACGAATATACCCGCACCTAACATTGCTCCCAATCCAATGGAAGTAGCTGGTACTAAACTGATGGTTCGTTTGAGTTTTTTTGATTTCAAGTATTCTAACGTAATAATTGGTGTACAAAAATACAGCTATTTTAAGATCATCAATGTTTTCATATCCTTCTCTTGATTTTTGAAGTGCCACTCATTTTAAGAAAGTGAAGTGAAAATGTCAACAAACTTTCTAATCGCTCATTAACGAAATGAATTGTTAGGAAGTTGCTCAAATCTTTAGTACATTTCGTTAAATAACTGAAATTTATGATGAAAAATATACTAATCATTGCTCTGGTCTTTGTTATTGCCCCATGTTTTAACGCTCAAAAGTTATTGTTGAAATCTGGGTCTTACGATGTTGATCATGCTCCAACTTCAAGTCTACAGCACGACAATAATGAAGTTGTCAAAGGTCACTTTTATAGAATTTTGGTTTTTAACGAAGTTCCTGATCAAAGTGAAAAAAGTGAACTGAAGAAAAACGGAATCACTCTTTTAGACTATCTTCCTCAACATGCCTTCATTGCTGAAATTGATCAATCCATTTCGGCGATTGATCTATCACTATTTGATATTCAGAAAATACTGGATATCGCAAGAGAGTACAAGTTGTCTTCAGCACTGAAACAAGAAAAATATCCTGCACATGCATTCAAAAAGGATGATGAAATTCAGGTTGTTGCACAATATTTCTCTTCAATTAGTAAGGGGACAGTAGAAGCCGTATTGGGTAAAAAGAAAATGGGTATCGTTGATCATCTTGAAGCGAGCAATGCCGTTTTATTGCAATTACCATTAACAAAATTGGATGAATTGTACAGCATAAACCTGTTTCAGTATTTCGATGTACCAACACCACCTGCAGAACCGGAGAATTTACCTGGCCGTACAGAGCACCGTAGTAATGTTATGTGGAAAAATAATTCAAGCGGACTGCGCTACCGAGCAGATGGTATGAACTTAATGATGCAGGACGACGGCTATATTGGTCCACATATTGATTTTGAAGGAA
>CAJXMN010000051.1 GCA_913056215.1 uncultured Flavobacteriales bacterium
TCCAAAGTTGAGTCGACTGATGAAGTTGTCGTCTATCCCAATCCCAATGATGGAAGCTTTACGGTGAAACTACAAAGAACTACTGATGTGAGGTACATTGAAGTTGTTGACCAGCTGGGCAGAACCCTTGATATAAGGAGGGATGTAGTGAAGGAAAATAAATACTCTAAATCTGATCTGAGTCCAGGAAATTATTGGGTGAAGATAGTTTTTAATGATCAAATAGTTAGAAAAAAATTAATTAAAAATTAACTATAGGAGGTCATGAGGTTCTTTTTAATAACAGCTCTTTGTTTCAGTATTAGTAATACATTTTTCTCTCAATTGAACATACAATCAGGTTATGATATTGGTTATTACAATATTACCTTAGATGATGAATATGACCTAAGTAAAAAAAGAAGATTGCACCTTTTACACCGGTTAAATTTGAAAATAGAATATCTGCTGAAAAGTAATTTTCTAATTGGTGTGAATACGGGGATAGATATTCATAATTATCAACATGAGTATACGTTGTCTCACGAAGGAAATAATTATACTGATATTAAGGAAGTCTCTATGAACGAGTCGATAATTAGTGCGAACAGAATTGGTTTGTCAATTGGTTATCAACACCCTATCACTAATACTTCAAGTCTATCTTTCATGGTAAATTATGATCAGTTTTTCATTAGTCGCATAAAGAATAAAGAAAGCCTTTTTATAAAAGAGTACTACTCAATTTCAGAAACAGAAGATAAATATCTTGCTGTCAGTAGTGAGAAATATGCAACTATGATAGATCTTGAAGAGATTGGTTATTACCAGAAGTTGAATTTAAAGAATCGGCATTTGATATTTTCGATAGGATATCGCTACAATTTGAGCGATGTTTTTATTAGTTCTTCACTCAAGTTTTCACCCTTTAATCGAAGGTTTGTTGACCCTGTATTTATTATTCCCAATGGAAATCAGAATATTTTCTTTTTTGGTTTTAAAATTGGCTACACCTTCCCGCAAAAAGATCAAAATGATGAAGAATAGTCCTATTTATATGGCAACTTTAGTGTTGCTATTTCTAATTGTGAGTTGTCAAAAAGACCTCACGGGGAATGCTATCTCTGTTGAGGCGCGCAGCAATGTGACAGTGGATAAGTTTCACCTTTATTCTACCTGTCGGGATGGTCCCAACCAACTTCCGCTGGGGGACTTCAACCCGCTCAACGCATCGGGAAATGGCTACTATACTTACTCAATATCCGCAGGCTACGAAACCGAGTGTTTTACTGTAACGGGCAACATCCCCGCCAACAACGACAGCACGGGAACAACAAAAGTAAACATCGAGGCCTTCTACACTGAGGAAGGAAACGTCGTCGGCTTTCAAGATATTGAACTCAAACGCCCGCATGATGAGTACGAGATTCGTTATGAATTTAGACCCGATACGTATTTGGAGGAGTAAATACTTGATGGATAAAAAGAAGCAGTAACTGATCATTTAACTGAACGCCAATGAATGTAGAAAAGTCGTTGTTTGGCATACTCAGTTATAGAATAGTAAAAACGCTATTCGACCAAACCAATTTCAATCAGGCTCGGCCAGTTTTTTCCGGTAATAAACAGCTGCTTTGTCGATTTTTTGTAGGCGATACCGTTCATGACTTCACCTGACTTGCGGTGATCCAATGCAATGATACTACCGTCAATACGTCCAGTAACGATACCTGTTGCAGGGTCAATAATGACGATCATGTTCGTTTGGTAAACATTGGCGTATATTTTTCCATTAATATACTCGAGTTCGTTCAACGCCTTGATTGGTCCTTCATTGGAATAGACTTCAATCGTCTTTTTGAGGCTGAAATTTTCAGGATCTATAAAAGAAATCCGCTCGGTGCCGTCTGACATAATTAGATGTTGACCATCGTTACACAGTCCCCAACCCTCACCTGAATAACTGAATGTCTTTAATTCTTCTAGCGTATTTTTATCGTATACAAAGCAAGTATTTTCCTGCCACGTGAGCTGGTAAAGACGATCTTCAAGAATAGTGATTCCTTCGCCGAAATAATCGGACGGAAGCGGTTGTTCCACCAGCGTTTTACCCGAATTGAGGTCGACTTTCATGACACGACTTTTACCTGTGACTCCGCGACCGCCACTGCCCTCGTAGAGCTGATCTTCATCAAATTCTAGCCCTTGCGTGTACGAAGTGGTATTGTGGGGATATACTTTTATCGCCTCAGCAGTAAATTCTTTGGGATAAACATCTGACAAAACGCGAATAATACGGTTGTCGCGCTTAACTTTACCATCCGCTAATTTGGCGCGCAGAGAAATTTGATGAGTACCTACATTCCAGTTGTGAGTGGGCAATTGAAAGGTATAGCTTGTTTTCTGGGGAGTTCCTTCAAAAAGAATTGTATCGCCGGCGAACACTTTTAAATGGTTGATCTCATCACGTCCATGCACAGCTACTTCCACGCGGAAGGTTTTTCCCCGCTGAGCGGATGCGTTATTAAAAGGCAGCTCAAACTTTGCAGGACGTCGTGTTTTAGTGGGTAAATCATCGCTCGATTCTTCAGAAGTACAATGTGTACATAAACCTGCCACCAAAGCAAGGGTAAAAACAAGAAAATAGCGCTTCAACATCATGAATTAATTAATTTTAGACTGAATGGCAGATGCTGAGATCGCACCGTGTGAATCGTGATAGTTTACACTTCTATCCTTCATTAATATGGCTTGAGGAGACTGGTGAGCCACTCCGGAGATGTCGCTCAATGCGCTGGAAACTGCACGGTGTGCGATCAGATCAATAAAATAGAGTTGGCAATTACTCTCCTCATCCCAACCGTCCTCAAAACGCCGTAGCGCCATGGAAGATATGTTACAACGTGTCGAGTGTTTAAAAAACAGCACATGTTCTTCCTCGGACGCGGCTATTGCTGCCTTTAAATCTTCTTCAGATTCTACGTTGTTCCAGTTCAGACGCGACTGACGCGATGATCGTTTTGAAGAGAATAACCCCATATTAAAATGCAGATTTAAATTGGTTTAAAAATCGGACGTCGTTTTCAGAGTAGAGCCGCAAGTCGTTCACGCGATATTTGAGTTGAGCGATGCGCTCCACACCCATTCCAAAAGCAAAACCACTGTAAGTTTCCGGATCAATATCAGATGCTTCAAGCACATTAGGATCGACCATCCCACAACCCAAAATTTCGAGCCATCCTGTATTTTTACAAACGTTGCAACCGCTACCTTGACAGATCGTGCAGCTGACATCTACTTCAGCACTCGGTTCCGTAAAGGGAAAATAGGAGGGACGCAAACGAATCTTGGTTTTTTTGCCAAACATTTCCTGAGCAAAATAGAGCAGCGTCTGTTTGAGGTCTGCAAAAGAAACATCTTTATCAATAAATAATCCTTCAACCTGATGGAAAAAGCAATGAGCACGTGCTGATATTGCTTCATTGCGGTACACACGACCTGGAGATATTGTGCGTATAGGAGGTGTTTCATTTTCCATGACGCGCACCTGAACGGAGGAAGTGTGCGTGCGCAACGCCATTTCGCGATCATCCTTTTCCACAAAAAACGTGTCTTGCATATCCCTTGCCGGGTGCTCAGGAGGAAAGTTGAGCGCTGAAAAGTTATGCCAGTCGTCCTCGATCTCCGGACCTTCAGAAATGCCATAACCGATGCGTTCAAAGATACTGATGATTTCGTTGCGTACTACTGAAATAGGGTGACGTGCACCAAGTGGCTGTGGCTCGCCAGGTCGCGTAAAATCAAGAGATTCCTTTGTTTCAGTCTGCTCTTCCAGCTGTGCCTGCGAATCATCAAATTTTTCTTGTGCTGTCTGTTTGAGTTGATTGATTTGTTGCCCGACAGATTTTTTTTCGTCATTGGGAACTTCTTTCAGAGCACCAAATAATGGTTTCAGGCAATTTTTACTTCCCAAAAAACGGATACGAAAAGTCTCGAGCTGATCCTTATTTGCTATGGATGTCGCTACTATTTCTTTGGAGAGTGCTTCTATTTTCTTTTCAATATCCAACATAATGCTATTGTACTGCTATAAATTCGAAATGTCAAAAGTACAAAATTAGCTTAAAACCATAGAATTTGGATAAGAATGAATATTTTTACGCTTTTAAAACATTGTATTATGGAACGTCAGTGCGCAGTTTGGGGAGTCTTTTTCATGTTGTTTTTCGTCGGGGTGGGCTGCAAAAATGAAGATCCTTCTGTGGTTAAAATTAATGTGCGTTCAGGGAGCGATACGATCATTACCGGAGCGGAAGTACGCATTATTGGAGACTTGAGTAAAGACACCCCCGAGTATCAGGATCAAACAATTTCGAACGGGGAGGGTGTTGCTTTGTTTAATATCGATCCTATTTTTGATAAATATGGTAAAGACGATCAATTAGTTGCAAACTTTACAGTGTATGCAAGGGATTCTCAACCAGGATATACCGTCACGAAAGTGCGGGCCAAAGCGCATTTTACGACAACGGAAACAATTATCTTGAAGAAATAGCAACTTTTTATTAATTTTATACGTTCTATTGATAGAAATGAAACTTTACATTATGAAGAAATTTATAGTTTACCTTAGTGTTTTAGCCGTAGCCGCTTTTGTCGTTACGAGCGTTGGTGCTTGTAGAAAGAAAGGTGATACAATTGCAAAAGTGACGGTGAGAGATACTGCAAACATATTGGTACCGGGTGCAACGGTCATTTTGTATGGGGAGTCAACAACCGACCCGATACAACCTGTAGATCTGCGCGATACTACCACCACGAATACTTCAGGTATAGCGACATTTAATTTTAATGATATCTATCAGTTGGGTCAGGCTGGAGTTGCGGTAATGAACATAGCAGCAGAGAAAGGTGACCTTTACGGTGAAGGAATTATCAAGATAGAAGAGGAAGAAGAAAACCGCGTCACTGTTTTTGTACAGCCATAGGTTTTAACTAGCTTATCAAAAAATATAACGGCAGCGTGATTTTATTCGCGACTGCCTTTTTTTTGCATGGTGCTAACTGATCAAACATTGTTGGTTGTTATGAACACCCCACTGGAATTATTAGCAATAAAGTTCATTATGGATCAAGCTCAAAAGTCGGGGCTAACCATAAATGCTGGTCAATCATAGAAATAATAAATATTCTGCATTTGTAGTTTTTTTGATGTGATTTCTCACTTTGACGTTCTTTACTCTTTATTCACGATTCAATATCTTTCTTTGTGTTCATGAGCTCACGAACGTTGTGCTGAACCTGCTGAAGTATTCGGTTCGCATCGTTCGAAAAAGTAACAACCCCGTATGGCGAGAGCAGGAAATATCTAGCACCTGGAACACCCTGCTCTATTTCAGTGCTATAGATACACTGCTTCATTGCATTACGCAGCACTCGATCACCTTTCTATGATGCTAGGCGATCGCGATGTACTAAACCTATCGAATGTGAATGTTTCCTTCCTATGCACGTTCTCGAGAAATAAAACATTCTGGCAAAACTGAGCTGAATACGGTTAAAATTGATGATATATCGGTAATTCTTTTCAAAAAGTTTTAACCCTTAAATCTCTCCCCAACTTTTGAGACTGATCCCTTTTGGGCTTGATTCCACAACGCTCGCCCAATTTTTCCTAAACAAAAAAGAGTGAGCACCTCGATACTCACTCTCTCTACTCAATACTGACTTGTTGTCCCACTAGGGCTCGAACCTAGACTCTTCTGTACCAAAAACAGACGTGTTGCCAGTTACACCATGGGACAGTTTCACAACGTTCTCCAAAACCTAATTGGTGCGTTCTGCGGGTGCAAATTTATAATTATTTTCTCTGTCTGCAAATGGGTTTTGAAAAAAATCTCATTTTTTTCAATCGTGATCCTGATTTTCATTGGTTTAAAAAATTATGAAATTTTAAAACCTTATTTTCGTCCACTCGTTGATAATTCTTAAATTCGTGCGATTCAAATTTGGTTTATGAGCTATAAAAAATTGAATATCTATCTCGGTTGGCTGGTTTTCTTACTGGCGACTATTGTTTATTTTATTACAGTTGAGGATACCGTATCCTTATGGGATTGTGGTGAGTATATAACCGCAGCTTATAAACTGGAAGTGGGTCACCCGCCTGGAGCACCGCTCTTCATGTTGATTGGTCGGGTTTTTTCACTTTTTGCTGGATCTGAAGCGGATGTTGCTCTCTGGATAAACCGAATGTCGGCATTGAGCAGCTCGTTTTCTATTCTGTTCTTATTCTGGACGATCACCATGCTGGGGAAAAAGATAGCACAGCAGGATGGAGCAATCATATCGCGGGCTCAAAAAATTGCTATTTTAGGTTCTGGATTTGTTGGGGCGATGGCCTACACTTTTACAGAGTCCTTTTGGTTCTCAGCCGTGGAAGGTGAGGTGTATGCAATGTCTTCTTTGTTTACGGCCGTGATTTTTTGGGCCGTATTGAAATGGGATGAAGAAATGACTATGATCAAGAGGGGAGAGTTGAGTCCGGAAATCCGTCCGTTGAGGTGGATGGTGCTCATCATGTTCCTTTTCGGACTCGCGATTGGTGTCCACTTGCTCGGTTTGTTGGTATTGCCTTGTATTGCTTATGTTGTTCTCTTCCAAATGAAGGACAAAATATCTACCGGGTTATTTCTCTTGACAGGAGTTCTTGGTGTTTTGGTATTGGCCTTTATACAGAACGGCGTTATTCCTGGAACGATTGCAATTGCTTCTAATATTGAGATTGCATTTGTGAATTCACTAGGGCTTCCTTTTGGATCCGGTGCAGTGTTTTTCTTCGCACTATTGATTGCTATCCTCGTAGGTGGACTCATTATTACGCGCCGCAAGAAAATGAAGGTTGCGAATACAGCTGTCTTAGGATTGATTATGTTGTTTATTGGGTATGGCTCATTTGCAACTATTGTCATACGTTCGAATGCAAATCCGCCGTTGGATGAAAACAACCCAGAGAATCTCGTGACACTTCATTCATATTTGAAACGTGAACAATATGGTTCCTGGCCACTACTCTATGGAGAATTTTATAATTCGAAAACGGCTGATGCAAGTGATTATAAAGATCGCTCCCCAAATCATGATAAGCGATGGGTAGTTACGTCACCAACTGGTACAGAAGTAAAGGCATTTAAAGAAAAAGCTGCAGCAGAAAATTACATTGAAAAAAGGGGAAAGTCTTCCTTTGAACTGGTGCATAAGTATTTTGTTACCAATAAGAAGACGCGTAAAAACCAGGTTCCTGTTTATACACAAAAGACTTTTTTCCCGCGGATGTTCTTTCGCAACGATCCCAATCGCGCTGAAGGCTATCGAAATTGGTCGGGATATGACCCCAATCGGAGAGTTCGGCGTGATAAAATTGGTGAAGATGGAAGACCGATTCCCACGTTTGGAGAAAATATTTCGTTCTTCGTAAATTACCAGGTCAACTGGATGTATTGGCGCTATTTTATGTGGAATTTCACGGGTCGTCAAAACGATATTCAGGGACATGGTAGTGAATTGCGCGGCAACTGGCTTTCTGGTTTTGATTTTATTGATGAGCAGCGCCTTGGAGCAACTGGTAAAAACGCACCGCATTTTACGCAAGAAAATCCGAGCAATAATAACTTTTATTTCATTCCGTTTATTCTCGGATTGATCGGGTTGTTTTTTCATTATTATAAAGCACCGAAGGACGCTTTTGTTATTAGCTTGTTGTTTTTATTTACGGGACTTGCGATTGTCATCTATCTCAATCAGAAGCCCTTCGAGCCTCGCGAACGTGACTATGCTTACGCCGCCTCCTTTTATGCTTTTGCTATATGGATAGGTCTTGGTGTATATGGATTGTTTGAAGCCTTTCGTTCATTTACGGGCGACACGTTTAAAAAGTTGATTTATGTTTATGCTGCAATGGTATTCCTATGCTTATTAGTTGATATTTCGAGTACCGGGTTCCCGGCGACGCTCTCTGCATTAGTAATTGGAGTGATTGGAGGAGGATCCTTGTTGCTGATGCGAATATTGCGAAAAGTCAATGTGCCAAAAAGCGGTGCTGCTATTGTTGCAATCGCTTTGGGTATAGTCGCTCCGATTATTCTGGGGGCTCAAGGTTGGGATGACCACGATAGAAGTAATCGAACACCAGCACGATCGTTAGCTTATAATTATTTGATCAGCTGTTCACCGAATTCGATTCTTTATACGAATGGAGATAATGACACGTTCCCATTATGGTATCTGCAGGAGGTAGAAGAAGTCCGTACAGATGTTCGCGTGGCCAACCTGTCTTTGATGCAAACCGACTGGTACAGCAATCAAATGAAAATGCGCGCGTATGAATCGGATCCTTTGCCCATCAAATTCCGCGAGGATCAAATTTTAATGGGGGCAGGAAATACAGATTATGTCTTGTTTGTTGACTATGAAACGTACAAGAGAAACCTTCCTCCCCAAAAATCTGAAGAAATAATTCAGCAGAAAATAGCAGCGAACAAGAGCATTTTTACTAATGCATTACAACGTTTACGTAAAGGATTGTTAACGGCTGTCCAGGCAATGCAAACGAACACGAAGAAAGCGGGAGATGTACTTGATAAAATTAAAGAAGATCTCTCCACTCCTCTGGAAAATCCTGGATATGAAGAGTACAAGAAGATCAACTTGTTCTTGCGAAGAGTATTTAGCGATGTAGAATCTGGAGCTTTAAGTGCTGACCAACGCCTAATGAAGCAGGTACAGTCTGCTGCTAACTCCTGGACCAATTCATGGGATTATTTGCCAATTGATTACGCGATGCAGTTTGTTCGAAATGATGATAACATGATTGAACGTCGCGACGGTATAAAATTGCGTTATTTCCCTTCTTCAGGATTTGTGATTCCCGTCAATGCTGCAAATGCTGCCGAGGCAGAAATTATTGATCCGTCTCAAATTGATCAGTGCCGCAAAGAGCTGCGCATTGATTTCCGTAAAGGTGGATTGTTTAGAAGAGATATCAATGGACTGAGTCGTGAAGAGGTCATGATGCTCGATATACTGGCGAATTTTGACTGGAAGCGAGGAATGTATTTCTCAAGTCCTGGTGGATCAGATGTAGCGAAAGCACTTTATGGAAAAGGATATGTACAAAACCTTGGACAAGTGCACGGACTTACGCCTTTGAATCGTGAAGTGCTTGAAGATGATGGAAGAGATCGTATGTATAACAATGTGATGAACACTTACGATTATGCGAACTTATCTGAAGAAGGTGTTTTGGTTGACTACTATGTCCGAAGACATACGGATCAGTATCGCAATAGCTTTGTCGATTTAGCTTCTAAATACGCTAGTCAATACAATAAACTCAAAGAAAAAGATGAAAATCGTGCTGCTAAATTTGCTGATTCCGTCGAACAAGTGATCAGTTATTCGCTTGAAAAATTACCTATTGATAAAGTATTTGATTTTGGCGAACCACGTGGGTTGGGTAGAAGATTGCCGAACGGTCAGAAAATCTATTCTGATGGTGTCGTTCCAGATTTTATACAGATCCTTTACGAGGTGGGTAAAACGGATCTCGCAGATAAATTAGCGGAGGAATATCTGAAGCAGTTGGAGACTATGATGGATTATTTTGCTAACAGTGACGCTATGGTCGCCTATACGAATCAGAAGGATTTTATCGCATTTGGTATGAACTTTTTACGTACTTTCCGATCTGTTTATGTGGCCAACCAGGATAGTGCGCTCGGTGATTATGCCTATGGAATGGAAAATCGTTTGTCTCAGCAAATTGTCCCTGGGATTGTCGAAGAAATCAGTCGAAAAGAAGTGACAGAGTCTGGCAGAAATCGTACAAAAGTGCGCACGATGCAACAGGAAGCACAGGAATTTGCAAACTTGTATCAGGCGCTTTTGGAGGAAACCGGGCTGGCAAGTGAAAAAGGGTCAGAAAAGCCACAATAGCAGTAGCATGTGGCGGGGTGGTTTTCGACTTTTCCGAACACCATTCTGGATACCTGCATTATTTCCTAAACGCAAGTGGAAAGGCCGTGAGGATACTATTTATCTCACATTTGATGATGGGCCAAATAGTAAGACGGATTGGTTGCTGGACTATTTGAAAATGCAGGATGTACAAGCCACATTTTTCTGGACGGGCGCTCGTATGTTAGAATACCCAGATATGTTGGACCGAGCAGTTGCGGAGGGGCATTCAGTTGGTCATCACGGCTATGAACACCTACCACTGGTTAAGTGTAGTGTTGCCGAATTTAAGACGGATTGGAACCGGTCGAAACAAATAGTCCCACACCGACTTTACCGGCCGCCATACGGCAAAATCAGTCGTGCAAAAGCGAATATTGTTCTCCAGCAAGAAGCGATTATTATGTGGTCATGGATGAGTTATGACTGGGATCATCGCCTTTCGGTTCAAATGATTTTAGACCGTTTTGAGCGCGATGTAAAGGGAGGTGACATTGTTGTTTTTCATGAGAACGACAAAACTGTCTCGCGAATAGAACAAATAATTCCCGCTGTGGTTCGTATCGTTCACAATAAAGGACTTAACTTTGCGGCGTTATCGAAGATTTGAAATTATGAGCGAAAACAAAAAGACATCCCTGGAAAATATCGGTGAATTTGGCTTGATCGAACGGATTACAGCGAAGGCAACAACCAATAGATCATCTACCATTTATGGCGTCGGAGACGATGCCGCGGTATTGCGCAAAAATGATAAGGAGGTAACTTTGATTTCTACGGATATGCTTGTAGAGGGGGTGCATTTTAATCTGATGTACACGCCGCTTAAACATTTAGGATATAAGTCAGTAGTAGTGAACTTGTCTGATATCTGTGCTATGAACGGTGTACCAGAGCAAGTGACTGTCTCGATAGCTGTCTCCAGTCGTTTTCCAAAAGAAGCCATAGAGGAATTGTACGAAGGTGTTCATAAAGCTTGTGATATCTATAATGTTGATTTGGTAGGAGGGGATACGACATCTTCCTTGTCTGGATTAACGATTTCAGTGACGGCAGTTGGTAGTGCTTTAAAAGATAATGTTACGTACCGGAACAATGGTAGCGAAAATGAATTGCTGGTCGTTACAGGAGATCTAGGTGCTGCATATATGGGTTTACAGGTGCTAGAACGCGAAAAATCAGTATATAAGGCGAACCCTAAAATACAACCTGATTTAGATGGATACGATTATTTATTGGAACGTCAATTAAAACCAGAAGCACGGAAAGATGTGGTTGAGTTTCTGAAAGACCTGAAGATTGTTCCTACTACAATGATTGATATTTCAGATGGACTCGCTTCTGAGCTATTCCACTTGTGTACACAGTCGGGTGTGGGAGCTCAGGTATATGATGAGAAATTTCCAATTGATCCCAAGGTTTCTACTACGGCTCTCGATTTCAATGTTGATCCTGCTACCTGTGTTTTGAATGGTGGAGAAGACTACGAGTTACTATTTTCCATTAAACAAGAAGATTTTGATAAAATGAAAGGTAACCCACACATGACTGTAATCGGACATTTTACATCAAAAGACAGTGGTATCTATATGATCGATAAACAGGGTGCTGCCATTCAGCTCAAAGCTCAAGGCTGGAATCATTTTCAGGAAGGTGGCGGAGATGAGAAAGATGATCAGTAGTCGTTAGATCTATATACTTTCGCTCTATCATTGCCTATTATATTTTGCAGCGAAAGGTTGACAAAACTGATCTTTTGTTCCCAGGATGTATCATGCGAAAATAAGAACAAATAGACTTCCGCTATTGATGAGGTGAAATTCAAAGATCAATGCCCATTTGAGTAGGATCTTTCTGATTTGTTGCATTCCTCATTTTTCGTCGTGGTTTATAATGTATATATCGGAGACATTTAGCACAAATTGTGGTACGATTGACGAACTTATTACGCGTACGGCATGTTATAAAGCTGTGTTAAGTTATAAGACGTATACGAAAGAAAAGCATTCAAACTGGGTTTGTTTTATACATGGTGCAGGAGGGAGTAGCTCTATCTGGTATCCGCAGATTAGGGCGTTTTCTAGTAATTACAATGTTCTTGTTTTAGATTTAAGAGGGCATGGAAACTCCAGAAAATTGAAAATTCAGGATGTTAAGCATTTTAACTTTGATGTTATTGTAGATGATATCATGGAAGTGTTACATGTTGAAAAAATCGAGCGTGCTCATTTTGTTGGTATATCATTAGGAACGATCATTATACGCTGTATAGCAGAACGCTACCCTGAAAAAATTCAATCAATGATACTTGGGGGTGCTGTTTTTAAGTTATCATTCAAAAGTAACTTTTTGATAAAAACGGGAAATCTGTTCAAAACGGTCATACCACATATGATTTTGTATCGAATTTTTGCCAATATTGTTATTCCGAAAAACGCATTCAGTCGATCCCGTATTTTCTTTATACGCGAAGCAAAAAAAGTGTATCATAGAGAATTTAAAAAGTGGTTTAGCTTAACAACTCAACTCAAACCATTACTCTACTTTTTTCGAGAGAAAGAACATGCAGCACCAACCCTTTACATTTTGGGTGAGCACGACACCATGTTTTTACCAGGTATTCGATCGTTAGTTGCTCAACATAAACGGTCAAAATTGGTAGTTATAGAAAATTCAGGACATGTGGTCAATATCGATTCACCTCAGCAATTTAACCAGAGTGCTCTTGCTTTTATTAGCGAGCATACGGTTGTTTGACACGAACCATAAAATCGTGTCATTGTTACTTCAAAACAAGTGAAAGGAACTTATTTGAGCTGATCGGGGTTGTTTGCCGCTTCTTGATTGTATTTATGCTGGAGACGAAGCCAGATAAGAAGTCCGATAAAACCCAAAACGATCATAGCGTCGTTAAATAAATTCCCGATGTTTTCGAAAAGAATTTCAGTTGTCCAAAGAATGAAATCCCCTAATCCGACAATAATTTCTGTTGAGCTCATAGTAATCTGCAATTTAAGACAAAGATAATACTTTTTATTATTTGGAATGCTAATTTAAGAGTCGGAATGTTTGTGTGGTGACAGCTGAGCATATTCTTGAATATATTGGACTCGAGTAATTCGATTGAAAGGGATGAATTTTTTAGTGTATTATTTACGGGCACGATATTAATCATTAATATTGTCATGATAAATTGAGGTGTTTAGAATGCGCTCAAATGCTTAGGAATGATTAAATATTTTGCAAATAACGAACCTCTAGTATTGATCTTTATTCCATTAATGGTATTGGGTCACTTATTCCTCGATATCTATTTTCCCTCTTTTGAGTTGTTGGCTCAGGGCCAGGAGAATTTATGGGAGGTCGATTTTCACGCGATTCCCAATTGGTTATCTCGTGTCGGAGCGTTCGTTTTTGTTTGCATCAATGCGTTTTTAGTGAACAGACTATTTAATACGCACGAGTTTTACGACCGGAATGTTTACTTGCCTAGTCTGATTTATATACTGCTGATCTTTCTTTTTCCGATGAGTTTAAGGATGGGAGAAGATTTAATTGGGCATACTTTTTTTATTTTAAGTCTCCATCAACTATTAAACATCAAGCAAAATGAGGATGCGCGCAAACAGGCCTTTTTAAGTGGCTTGTTTATTGGTTTGGCAACTTCTTTCTTACCGGTTTATATTTATTTTGTCCTATTTATGTGGGCAAGCTTATTAACAATACGACCTTTTGTGTTTCGCGAGGTGATTTTACCAGTTTTTGGGGTGCTGATTTCCCATGTTTGGCTATTTCTGATTGATCCTTTTTTCTTTGAATCGTATATCACTTTTGAATCCACACTCAATTATGCGCGATATGGAAATATTGCCCTCTTAATTCCTCACGTCGTTGTTTTACTGCTCGTATTACTAGGTAATAAAAAGGTGCTGGACCGTCGAGCCAAAAGTTCGATTCGATATAAGCGTATTTTGAATATCATCGTTTATACATTATTGTTTTCGATTATCGTAGGAGCATTGATTATGGTTCTTTTTGATTCGTATTTTTACTTTACAATTGGTGCTGTCGTGCTTTGTATCATTCTTCCTTATGCCTATCTTGAAGTCAAGAACAAATGGATACCAGCGGGATTGTTATATGTACTCTTAGCACTCAATATCATTAAATTCTTTTATTCCTGAAGTCCTTCAAGAATAATCATTATTTTTGCGGGGAATTCAAAATGGTGTGATATCCACGTTTAAGCATTAGTCTATGAAATTCGGTGTAGTTACTTTTCCCGGCTCCAATTGTGATGAGGATATGATTTATGTTCTTACTGAAAAGATGAATCAGCAGGTAGAACGCTTATGGCACAAGGATGCCGACCTCAAGGGGGTTGATTTTATTATTCTTCCTGGAGGATTTTCCTTCGGTGATTATTTGCGTTCTGGAGCTATTGCGAAATTGTCGCCGATTATGGAGAAGGTGATTGATTATGCGAACAAAGGAGGTTATGTGATGGGTGTTTGCAATGGCTTCCAGGTCTTAACGGAAGCAGGTTTGCTCGATGGCGCTTTGTTGCATAATGATACGCAGCGTTTCATCTGTAAAAACAGTGAATTAAAGCCAGCGAGTAATGGCAGTGTAATTACCAAAGATTTGGACGTTAACAAAACTTATACAATTCCAATTGCTCACGGTGAAGGACGTTTTTATGCCCACGACGATACCATCAAAAAGTTGCAGGATAACGATCAGATACTGTTTCAATATGCGGATGCTAACGGTGCAGTCGATAGTACGACGAACCCGAATGGTTCACTTTTAAATATTGCCGGTATCCGTAATGCTAAGGGGAATATACTTGGAATGATGCCACACCCAGAGCGTGCTGCGGATGAAGAGCTGGCAAATACCGATGGTATGCAACTCCTTCAGTCTATATTAAATAATTGCTAATAGTGATTGAGCCGCGTTTTCCAACTAGATACGAGTTAGGTTGAAAAGAGATCATCTATTCCTGTATTTGCCTTTTCTTTCTATCATTTTTGAAGTTAATATCTACCTTGTAGTAGAAAATGGGTAAGAACCCGAGTTGATAACGCTGAGCAATTGGTTCAGCGGACGGGTTCAAAAGATTGGGCGCGTAAGCAAGTCCCAGTATATTTTGCCGATTGAGGATGTTGACCAGGTCCAAACCAATTTCATGCGTAAGTCGTGGTGTATTCAAGCGATAAGTAATTTTAAAATCCATCCGGAAATAATCTTTGAATTGTCGCGTATTGAATAATGAATCTTTAAAAACCAGCTCATTATTAGCCTCTGTGGCTTCTACATCTACATAGCCGTATCGTCTTCCACCAGCAGCAGTTACTTTAAAGCCAAGCGAAATCATATTTCTTTTATTGAGCTGAAACTCTTTTCCGGCCAAAAAGTTAGTAGCATAATTTCCATTAAAATCTGTGTTGCGCTCAATATTATCACTTCCTCTGTATGTGGATTCAAAAAACGAGGCAGTGGTTAAAAAATAAAACGACTCGCTAAAAAACTTTTTAAAGGTTAATTCGATACCATAATTTTCGCCTTTTCCTTCGTTGACGAGTTTATTGGGAAAGAAACGCTGAAAACCCGAGCCTTGATTGATCAGACTAAAAGCAGATGGGAAGCGATCAACAGGTATGTTATAAAGGTATTGATAATAGATTTCAGTTTTAAAGAATAGTCCCTTTTTGAATGATTTCTCATATCCCATCGCCGTATGGATACTCTTGGTGAAATCCATATTTCGATTGATTGTTTTTTGGGAACCATCGTTTTGTTCGCGTTGAAAAGTGTATTGATAGAGCGGTTGCATTTGAGAATGTAAACCAGCTCCCATTTTTAGCGCTTGCTTACCTCGAAAACGCCATTGCCATCCAAGACGAGGTTCAGCGTAACTCCAGCTGTCACTGAGTGAGAAGTATTGGCTGTGGATACCGGCAGTGGCATCCATGTTTTCATTGATTTTCCATTTATACTGGACGAAGGGTTGAATTAGTGCTGCGTATCCGGAAAAATTATGGCGGCTAACAAATGCTTCATGCGAAGCGTTGAGCGCACTGTCAATATTGCGAATGAAATAACCATCAGCATTGATGCCCACCCTCAGAATATGCCTTCTGTTGATTTTATGATTCATGCTGGCAAAAATGGCCGTTTTGTAATTTTGAAATTGATATCCCATCAGCGGGTAGATAGAATCGGTTAAAATACGGTATTCATCCTCCCCACTTTGGGGTATGGTATCTATACTTCGGACCAAGAAGTTGTGTTGGGATCGTTGACGGTCATAGGTTTGGGCAACGGTAGCTTTAAGAAATGTTTTACGTGAAAGCGGTTTTTTGTAAGAAACCCCTACTACGCCCATGGCTGTTTCGAATTTTTGATCGCGATCTCCCTCTCCAAAGGCTTCCTCAGTGGGAGAGGTTTGGTCAGAAATTTTGATATCTATGCGCGAAGCTCCACCAATGCCAAAAACACCAATGTGGCCACCTTTCTTTAAAGGGAAAGATAACTTAAAAGCTCCGTCACCGTAAATGGGGACAGCTTGTGTACCAATACTAATTCCCATGGACTGGAACATACTTAATGTGCTATACCGCCCCATAACGAGGTAACTAGACCTGCGTTCTTTGTTGATCGGACCTTCAGCCATGGCTTCTGTCCCTAAAAAACCAAACTGACCAGTAATTTCATGTTGGTCTGAATTCCCATTGCGCAAATGGAGATCGAATACACCCGCAATGGAGTTACCGTAATCTGCGGGGAAAGCAGACATAAAAAAATCGGAATTGCCCAGGATCTTATTATTGAGTATGGCCACAGGTCCACCTGTAGAACCAGATACTGCGAAGTGGTTGGGGTTGGGGATATCAATTCCTTCTACTTTCCATAACAATCCAATCGGGGAATTACCGCGAATGACGATGTCGTTTCGAGAGTCATCAGCACCCTGAACACCGGCGAAATTACTAGCCATTCTGGCGGGATCCCCTCTGGATCCAGCATATCGGTTGGTTTCTTCAACACTGAACTTCTTGGCAGAAACAGTTGCCATTTCATTGATTACTTCTCCTTTTTTTCGTCCGATGACGCTGATTTCCTCTTTAGTTGTGATATTTTCTTCCAGTGAAATATTTACGATGGCTTCTTTTCCTGAGTTGACGACTATGGTGGAATAATGGCGTTTATACATATTATAGTTCACGACCACACCGTATTTTCCTATGGGTATTTCTTTAAAATGAAAGCGACCGTCAACATCTGTACGTGTACGGCGCACCTCAGAAGAATCGTTGCTGGTAATCACTATTTTTGCCCCTATTAAAGGATATTGTGACTCTTCGTCAACAACCTTTCCTTTGAAGTTCTGGGTAATTTGACCATGAGCTAAAGAGATCAAAAAACATAATGTAACGATCAGGTAAGAACGCATTGGAATTAATTTCGAAAGACAAAAAAATTATTTTTTCATTTTCTTTTGCCACTCTTCTTTCGTCCAGTCTTTTAAATAAACATTCTTGAAAGAATAATAATTCATCTCATTGAGGTTGAGATTGCGCACTTTTGAATGGGCAATTTTAATGGTTTCTTCATACCACAAAATAATAAAAGGAGCATCTTCCATCAGAATCTTTTCAGCATTAACAAAGTGCTTGTAGCGCTGTACGATATCTGTAGCACTTTGTCCTTTTTCAAAGGCGGCGTCAAATTTTTCATTTTGATAGCGAGCGTGGTTCATCATAGAAGGTTCATCGTCATTTTCAGGAACCGTGCCACCATAAGCATTCATTAAAAAGCTTTCAGGGCTATAATAGTCAGCGTTCCATGAAGTTCTGAATAGATCGCCTTTAGCATTCATCTGGTCATCTAATTTATCTTGGAAGGGAACACCTTCAAGGTTTACATTGATATTTAAGACCTTTTTTAATTGTTTAGAAACCTCATCCGCTACCGCTGAATGAATGGTACCCAGATTAAATTTGAGACTTATTGAAGGGAAGCCTTCTCCGTTGGGGTATCCCGCTATATTCATGAGACGTTTTGCTTTTTCGGGATTGTAACTGTAACTCATTTCTTCAACCTTTTCAGAATTGTACCCATCAAATGCTGATGGAGGTACGATTCCGGCATGTCCCGGCCCATAAGCCTGGTTATTGAGAATATTCTGAACAATTTCTTCCCGGTCAATCGCATAATTGAAAGCTTTTCTCACGCGTGGATCCTTAAACTCTTCCTTAGTTAAATTGAAATGGTAATATTGTGTGCGCAATAAAGGTTTTCTGCGCAGTACCATCTCAGGAGGGGTGCTGTTAAATTTATCGATGCTCCCCTGAAGCATGCTTGTGATACGACTTGGAGGAAGTCCGTCGATCAATAAAATTTGTTCTTGTTCGAACATATCCAGTTGTCTCAGACTTTTTCCTTCAACGACAAAAACTAATGAATCGAGATAGGGCAGTTGATTACCTTTTTCATCTGTACCGTAATAATCTTGATTTTTTTGTAATACAATGTTTGTTCGTCCATCAATTTCGACATACTTGTCAAATTTAAAAGGCCCAGTACCAATAAGTGATGCTTCTTCACCAGCCTCAACTAATTCTTTCGAGACGATAACCGCAGTCGTCTGAGTGAGTTTATTTACGAAATTGACATCGCGATGTACAAGTTCCATGGTAATTGAATGACCATCTGCAGAGAGTCCTGCTATTTGTTCAGCTTTACCCTCGTGAAAAGCATCAGCCCCCTTTAGAAGCCCTTTAAAAATAGCGGTGTAGGCAGAAGAAGGGTCTTCACCTCTTTGCTTTCGACAAGCGAGTTCTATAGAATAAATGACATCTTCAGGAGTGAGCTTGTGATTGTCTCCGATAAGTTCGTGACTGTGAAAATAGACATCATCCCGAAGTTCAAAGGTGATGGTTTTTCCATCATCGCTGATCTCCCAACCTTTTGCCAGGGAAGGTTGTGCTTCCAACGTTTCTGGGTTGAGCGTTACTAAACCTTCAAGAATTTGACTGAGAACCACGGAAGAATACACATCTGTAACTTTTCGAGCCTCTAAAGTCGTAGGCTCATTAGCTAATGCAAATGTAAAAGTTCCACCCGCGTGCTCGAATTGTTTTTTATCATTACCAGAACAAGCGGCCAGCAAAAGCGAAGCACTCAATAATAGTAGTCCGAAGTATTTCATAGTTATTGATAATTAGTCACGTATGTATGTTCATGTCTGAGAAAGAAAGCCTCAGATAATTTCAACTAATTTAACAGAATATTTTTACATGGTTCATTTAATCCTTCATTTTTTTGCTTTGGTAGGAAAAAATCTGCTCTTTACAGAAAAAAAGTTCCTGACAAATTGTTTTTTTAATAAATTGCTGCTAATATTGCAGTTGTAAAATCTTTCACACATTAATTAAATGAAAATACTATTTGTATCATTCGTCTTAACCTTTATGGCTTTTAGCCTTCACGCTAACCTGTCTATAGAAGGGAGTTACCAAGGGAAGAACTTATATGTCCAGAATCCTGCTAGCGATGATGGTTTTGGTTTTTGTGCCTCTAAAGTCACCGTTAATGGGGATATTATGCCAGGTGGTGTGAGCCGAAGCGCTTTTGAAATCGACTTTTCACTGTTCAATATTGAAGTTGGTGAAGAAGTTTTTATCGTCATTGAACATGGAGATGGTTGTAAGCCCAAGATCTTAAATCCAGAAGTATTATTGCCGAGATCCACTTTTGAAGTGACGGAAATGAACGTTACTAAAACGGGAGAAATTGAATGGACTACTAAAAGTGAGCAAGGTGAACTTCCTTACATCGTAGAGCAATACCGGTGGAATAAGTGGGTGAGCGCAGGTGAAGTTGATGGTACTGGTGAGCCTGGTCCCAACAATTACGAATTCAAAGTAACACCTCACTCAGGAGAAAACAAAGTGCGCGTGGTACAAATTGATCACTCTGGTATGAAGCGTAAGTCTCCTGAAAAAACGTTTACATCAGATGTAGAAGAGGTAGAAATGGCTCCTAAAAAGGTGAAAACAGAAATTAAATTTACAGCTAATGGAGAACCTGCTGAGACGAAATACGAAATTTATGATGCCTACGGAAACATTGTAAAGAAGGGATATTCTTCGAGCGTGAATTGTGAAAATTTGCGTAAAGGGGCATATTACATCAATTTTGACAATCAAAATGAAAAGTTCATTAAAGGCTAGAATCGGAATTGTATAATGAAAATCCCGTTAACTTAAAGTTGACGGGATTTTTTTATGAAACATAATCATGAGAAAAATTGAGCATATCGGTATCGCAGTAAAGAACATTGAGGTTGCTATAAAGGATTACGAAAAACTTCTGAACACTTCATGCTACAAGGTTGAAGCTGTAGAGTCGGAGGGCGTAAAAACAGCATTTTTTCAGGTTGGCGAATCTAAAATTGAGTTACTTGAAGCGACAAATGCAGATAGTCCAATTGCTAAATTTTTGGAAAAAAAAGGCCCTGGAATGCATCATATTGCCTACGATGTTGATGCTATCGAAGTTGAAATCAATCGCCTCGAAAACGAGGGCTTTCAGTTAATTCAGTCGAGCCCGAAAGATGGTGCGGATAATAAAAGAATTGCATTTTTACACCCCAAAACAACACAGGGCGTGTTAGTTGAGCTTTGTCAGGAGAGGACGCAGTAAGTCGATAACATTTGTTTGTTCAGTAGCTAAATAGATGCTCTGAAGCCCTGCGTGCCGAGCCCCTTCAACATGCTGAAGACTATCATCAATGAATAGTGTTTGAGCAGGTTCATAATCGTGTTGGTTACAGACATAAATGAAAGCTTCTGCATTTGGCTTGCGTAATCCTATATCCGAGCTAAAATAAACACCGTCAAAATACGGTTGAAGTGATTTTTGGCCGTGCACAAGCCTTAAATGTTCATGAAAAACTTCTAAGTGCAGTGGATTCGTATTGCTTAAAAGGGCGGTATTGTATGCTTTGTTCACTGCACTTAAAAATTCGAGTCGTTCTGAAGGTAGATCCTCCAACATAGCGTTCCAGGCTGTTATGATTTCCTTTTTTGAAATGGAATGGGGCAACATTGTTTTCAACTGATTCACGAATCTTGTAGAATCAATCTTACCAGTTTCGTAATGGTCGAAAACTTTTGTTTGTTTCGCTTGAGTATAAAGCGATTCAAAATTTGGAATACCGAGCTGCTCGAAAGCAGCTATCGTTTTGTTATAGTCAATATTCAAAAGGACACCGCCGAGGTCGAAAATGATATTTTTGATCTCCATGGAAACGTTGATTGGGTAATTAATGCACTATTTTTCGGATCTTAAGGCTTCTTTTGGTTCAATATTTAAAATATACAGCTCTGCCATGTCTATATCTGTTAATTTTGAAGAGCGATAATATATTTTTTCAAGTTTTTGTGCTTTTTTTTGATATACAATTGCCGAGTCATATTTCTTAGCCTCATTGTATATTAAAGAAAGCCTACTATAATAGTAAAAGGATATGACTTTAGA
>CAJXMN010000052.1 GCA_913056215.1 uncultured Flavobacteriales bacterium
ACAAGGTAAAACCATGACGGATTTGGAATGGATCGAATATCAATTACACTACCTAGAAAATATTCATGAGTTCTATACAGACACTGCTCGAAATATTAGATTAAAAGGCAAATTAAAGCGAATACAGGAACTAAAAACTAAACACAAAGAATTGGTTGAAAAAGAAAAAGATTCCTGATTTTAAATACTCGTTTCTTCAAGGACCGAATAAAATTCACCATATCTCCTCACCTGTATTTTCCTCGGATATCTTTCCCGAATTGCACTATACGCTCCTCGACATAGCAGAAAATAGATAGAACCTTCAAAAAGTTAACGCTTTTAGCAAATCAACTCATTTCAATCAAAACACGACTTAACCGACGCACCAATGGCAAATTAACGTGATACAAAGAGACTAATTAATATTTTACCAGGATGAACTAATAACAATCAAGGTGGAAAAGTGTGAAATTAAAAATGCCATCCTTAACAGAATGGCATTTTTGTACAAATCGTTATTGCTATACTTAGAAATAAAACATCAAGAAGATGGCACCGTTAAAGTTGTCAGTGTCTAAGTTCCAAGAACGTGATCCTGCAACCTCATCCGTGATGTCAACTGTTTCAGCAGCAACGGGGTCATAGTATCGGCTCACCGATTCTCCGTCTCCAGTTGTTGCAAACATTACGTTCCATCCAAATTCACCGCCAATTGACATTTTTGATCCGAAGAAATACTCCACTCCAACGAATGGTCGTAATCCCGTACCAAATGTACCGCCAGATTCGACTTCCATTAAACGCTGACCCGTTGGCTGAGCTGCTCCCGTACCAAAATTGGTCGTGGTTGTAGGTGCTTGGTTAAGTTCACCAAAAGCATTTCCATACTCGTAAGATTCTGAAGTCTTGTTGTACATAAAGAATACATCAGCTCCATAAATCCCTTGAAGTCTACCCTGACCTCTGCGGAACTCATAACCACCACCTACTGTATAGGTTTGGTTCGTCAATTTTTGATTATCAGTAACAAAAATATTTGGGCTATTCTCAGTATCATCGATAACATAATTATCGCGTGAAAAATTATTCACCCCAACGCGCAAGTGAGCGCGAATAGCACGATTATTTTCCAACATATACTTTCCAAACAGTACATTATTACCGAGATTACTTACAAATTTATTGTCTCCGGCGTACGTGTTGTTTGCCGTGTTGTTAAATGAATTCCCAATCCAATTCAAAATAGGAACTGCATTGAATCCAATAGCGTATTCTCCTTGTTCGGGAAGAACAGGTACGCCTTCGTCGTTCGTTAAGTCAGTGTCTTGAGCTTGCATCGAAAAAGTCAATGCAACAGCACCCAAGGTACTCACTACCTTATGTGATAATTTCATGTTTTATAATTTTTTCGATTAATACTGGTAATCTCTAACAACTACTGCTCCGTCGTAAATAGTGACAAATGCACTCGGACGAGAGAATGTAGTTCGCGTCTCTACTGTCGCTGGCTGACCAGTAGCTGTGGTATCTCCGGGATCAGTACCAAAAGAGATAACATCCGTTTCGAAATCATCAAACTGCACTTCTGCATCGATGGGCGTCTCATAAGCTGGTAAGTCAACAGAATACTCTCCATTTCCATTCGTTTTGGCACTATACAATTGGTCTTTATAATTGTAAGTGGGGTCTGGATTTGGATCCAGGTTACTACCGTTGATTATAAAGGTAACTTTTGTTCCAGCAGGAACCGTTTCCATTTTCATATCATATGAACCATCTGAAAGGGTGTCATTTGCAGTGTTTGAATTTACTTCCATCACACCTTTTACTTCAGCAGAACCTGCCTCCCGTGGCGTTTGCTCCTCTTTCTTGCAAGCTACCGCCATTAGTAAACCTAACGCCGTTACACTTAAAACAATTTTTTTCATCATTTAAAATTTTAGTTATTAATTTTTAAATTGTCATCATTAGACAAATTAATTTCAGTGCTATTACGCATGAACGTCGTAAAGGGTTGCAAAAAATCACACATTTTTTTAAACCTGTTTAATTCTCATTAAAAGAACTCCGTGTATCTTGTATGGTATAAAGAACATTATAGGCGTATTACAGCAAGACAATAGTACAAATAATAAGGGAGGGGGAGCAGCTTGGAGAGCTGAACTTATTTTTATACGAACTCTACGGAGAAAAATGAATATAAAGGACCGCAAGTTGGAGTTACGACTAATAGCAGTTATTCGTTAACCACTTTACCATTTTTCATGTTTTCGACTGTTTGAACATATAGCCTTTCATAGCGTGGTAACACCTTGGTTATACAGAACTTTTGTGCTTGTTCTTTCGCCTGCACCTTAAACTGACTTAAGCGTTGTTCATTGGAAAGAAGCTTTTTAGCATTTGCTGCCATATCCTGCACATCGCCAACGTCCGATAAGTATCCAGAAAAACCATGTTTGTTTACTTCGGGAATCCCACCTGTATTTGATGATATTACAGGTACACCAACCGCCATGGCTTCCAAAGCCGCCAAACCAAAACTTTCAGTCTCTGAAGGGAGTAAAAATAAATCAGAAACTTTCATCAATTCGGTAGCGTCTCTAATTTTCCCTACCATCATCACGCGATCACATGTTCCTAACTCACGGCATAACCGCTCAACATTATATCGTTCAGGACCATCACCAATTAAAAGTAAACGCGCATTCGTTGATTTATTAACTTCATGGAAAATGTGTACCACATCTTCCACTCGTTTTACTTTGCGGAAATTAGAAACATGAACGATAATTTTTTCTTCATCCCTGGCATATTTTCTTCGTTTTTCGAAGTCAATCGCAGTTGAAGGATCCTCGTCAATATTGTGTATAAAATTAGGGATGACCTCAATAGTTCTTTTTGTATCAAAATGTGCGTAAGTGTCGCGTTTTAGGCTTTCAGATACTGCAGTAACAGCGTTGGATTGATTTAAACAAAATGTAATCACTGGTTCGAATGATTTATCGCGCCCTACTAACGTAATGTCTGTACCGTGCAATGTAGTAATGAACGGAATGATCACACCTCTGGAACTCAATATTTGTTGGGCCATAAAAGCAGCAGATGCGTGAGGAATAGCATAGTGGACGTGAAGCAAATCAAGCCCCTCATGTTCCACTACATCAACCATTTTACTCGCCAACTCCGTTTCATAAGGCTGGAATTCGAAAAGTGGATAATTACTCACCACTACCTCATGATAAAAGATATTGTCCCGGAACGATCCCAGACGTACAGGCTGAGAATACGTAATAAAGTGTATCTCATGCCCCTTCTCAGCAAGTGCCTTACCTAATTCAGTGGCAACTACTCCACTACCCCCAAAAGTGGGGTATAAAACAATACCTATTTTCATTATGCTTGTCATTATTTAATACACCATTCATTTATGAACACCTGTGAGACCTCAGTTGTTCTAATTCCTTACGGGAAAAAGCTTATAAATTTCTTTTTGTATATCCGTACGAATATCCATTTTTACTAGTTTCCAATTGTCCCCTTTTGGATATACGCGGTTGGATAAAAACACATAATTTACTCCATTAGCAGGATCGGCCCAAGCTTGTGTACCAGTAAACCCAGAATGACCAAAGGATTCAAGCGATACTAACTCACATGTTGGACCTCCTTTTAAGTCCCGTACGGGCTTATCAAAACCTGCCCCTCTTCTATTACTGGGACAAAATTGGCAAGAAGTATAAGTTTGAACTACTTGGCTTGGTATATACTCTCGTCTTCCATAGGTTCCTTTGTTTAAAAATAGTTGCATCATTTTAGCCAAATCTACTGCATTTGCAAACACACCTGCGTGTCCGCCAACGCCGTCTGTCATTGCAGCCCCCATATCGTGTACATAACCGTGAACTAATTGGTGCCTGAAATAGTCATCGCGTTCCGTTGGCGCAATGCGTTTAACCGAAAATGATTTTAAAGGATGATATCCCATTGTACGTAACCCCATAGGATCATAAAAGGTTGAATGCACAAAGTCTTCCATGGATAAACCCGATTGTTGCTCCACAATTTTTTTGACGAAATAGTACCCCAAGTCAGAATAACGGTAATTACCTCGAGCTCTTAGCCGCGTTGACAAAATCCGTTCATAAATGGTTGCTTCATAATCATCCAAAATAAACAAACCTCGTGCTACTTGAGCTTTCATACTATCATTGGGTATCTTAGCATAGTATTTTTCGCTCGGGAAGCCATCATCTAGTGTAGCAGTATAAAAAGGGATCCAGGGAGATAACCCCGCTTGATGAGCCATCATATCTTTGAGTAAAATACGTTCATAAGCGGTACCACGCGTTATTTCCAAATACTCCCCTAGTCTTGAATCTAACGAAAAGCGTTCCTTTCCTTGTAAATGCATGAGACTCGCCGTTGACGCAATAATTTTTGTGACAGAAGCTAAATCATATAATGTAGTATTATTAATGGGGCGAAGCGAATCATAGGTCTGATGACCAAACGATTTCTCGTAGATCAACTTTCCGTCCTTTGCAATCACAATCTGACAGCCAGGATAGGCTTTTTCATAAATTCCACGTTGAGCGATAGAATCAATAGCATCGAAATCAGACTTATGCAGTCCGAACTCCATGGGTACCGTATATTTCAATCGCGATGCCACCGGTGTTTCGGCAAAATAACCCTCCTGATAAACCTCATTCAAGGTTACAGTTAACGGAGTCTCTGATTGAAAGCCACCAAAAAGCAATTGAGCTACGCGATCCAATGTTGGTAATTCCTGCTCATAAGTCAGAATTACAGCATCCACATTATCAAATACCTCCCAATCCTTAGCAACAAATGGATGGCCGTAAAATGTAACATAACTGTTCAATGCAGCAGGTATATGTTGCATGAGCTCTTCCCATGCCGAAGGATAGGGCTGTATGGTTGCTGTGAGTGACCGAATAGGGAAGATATTAATGAATATATTGTCGAATTCGTCTGAATATTCTTGCAAATATCGAATTACTTCTTCTGATGAATAAGCATGCAGGTATTTTGCTTCACCGTACTTACCGAAACGATCCTTGAAAGCTCTTGCATCATTTCCCAAATTAATCACCAAATTGCTTTCATTGGCATCTTTTACTGGAATAACCTGATCATTTTTCAACACTGTGATCGCCTTTTCATAGCTAGCCGTCTCCACATAAGACAATTTCTCAGCTGGTGGATAAGTTCGTTTATCTTTTCTTGTTTCAGTATGATATTTTGCCCTTAAAATTTTCAAACATTTACGATCAATCGCTTTTTCGCTGTACTCCCCATTCTTAACGGCTTGCACAATGCGAGTGATCGCTTTTTGAGGATTTCTTGGGTATAACAAGATGTCATTCCCAGCTATATAAGCCTTAACATCAATGTCTTCAACATCAAAATAATGTGCTAACCGTTCCTCCCTGAGATCTCCACTGATGATTAAACCATCAAATTTCAGTTCGTTCTTCAATACTTCTTGAATCACATAAGGCGAAAAACTTGTGGGAATACTAGTAGAGTCTAATGCAGGAACCTCCATGTTGGACATCATAACAGCAGATGCGCGGCTCAAACGTCCCATCCTAAAGGGTGCCCAATAAATATTTTCTAATTTCCCCATACGAATAGCGGAACGCTTCAAATTATGATCTTGAACAGCACCCTGCTCTGGGTGTAAGGGGAAATACTTCATAGCGCTGAGGACATTGTTTTCTTGCAATCCTTGAATGAGTGCCCTCGACTGTTTAGCCACCGTTAATGGATTTTCTCCGAAAGTTTCCATTTGTTCAGCCTCGTTCATTTCAGCAGAGCTCAAGTTGATGGCTGGTCCCAAACAGAGATTTACACCGAGATTTCGCATGTCATGACTCATCGCTGTGTTTAGCGTGCGCGACCATTCCTCTTCATTCACTGCGCCTGAGGTTAACGGGAAAGGATATTTCTTCGATTTCCAAATCTGTTTACTGAGCCCCCAGGTCGCATCCATAGCAACCAATAAGGGGAACATTGAATTTTCCTGAAAACGATGAATTGCTTCTTTCGTTTGATCATATTCCCCACGCCCCAAAACTATTCCACCAACATTAAAATGGGTGATTAGTGAATCTACCTTTTTGAGTTCTTCCTCCCCCTTATATGTAGGAACGCGAACAATAAAACTCTGAGCAATCTTTTCACTCAATGTCATCTCCTCCATTTGTGCCTGCGCCCAATCGCTGCTGGATTTATAAAAGTCAGCCATCGAAGATGAAGATTGCCCAAATGACTGGTTAACAACGGCTAATACAGCAACAAAAACAAAACTGCTCAATATATTATAACTGTCTACTTTCATTCGCATGCCCTATCACTCCGTTAATTCATTCTGATTCATATTCAATTCGCTGCCTTTATGTCACAACCATATCTCTGGAACAAAAATTGAAGAAGCAAATATAAGGAAACGATTAATTTAAGTTCCTTCAAAAGGATTATTGTGTGAAGACTTTTAATAAGGTATCAAGTACATTTATTTTAGTTATCTTTATCTGTTGATGAAAAAATATTGTAAAATATGTTAGAACGCATCCGGTTCATGAAAGTGAACAGAAACAAGCAGTTTGATTATACACCGCGTTATTATAACGAGCGCAAGGAGCGAATTGAAAAAATGAAGGCCGCTCACGAGAATAAAGATGATGGTGACGCGATACAACGGCGCGAGGCTTTGCGCGATCGACTTCAAACAACATGGGCAATGGATAATACTGTTTCCAACCATGCCCGTTCGGCTAACATTCGGTTGATCGTAATACTTGTTGCTCTATTGGCTGGCACATACTTTATTCTCGATTATGTCGATATCTTTGCAGCAGAAGTTACCAAAATTGAAGGACCCGAAAAGTAAGATTAATGACTGAAGTCATTCATTTATTACCCGATAATATAGCGAATCAAATTGCTGCTGGAGAGGTTATTCAGCGACCAGCCTCCGTAGTGAAAGAATTGATTGAAAATGCCGTAGACGCTGGAGCTTCGCATATAGAGCTTCACATCAAGGATGCTGGTAAAACGTCAATACAAGTTATTGATGACGGTCGTGGAATGACGGAAGGCGACGCGCGCATGAGCTTTGAAAGACACGCTACAAGTAAGCTACAGTCTGCAGACGATCTTTTTAAACTTTCCACCAAAGGATTTCGTGGAGAGGCCCTGGCGTCAATTGCAGCTATAGCCCACGTCGAGCTGGAAACAGTCTTCGAATCTGCAGCTATTGGCACACAAATCAAAATGGCTGGAAGCAAACTAGAGGCCCTCGAACCCGTTGCACGGTCAAAAGGAACTGCCATTACGGTTAAAAATCTTTTTTTCAACGTCCCTGCTCGCCGGAACTTTTTGAAGTCAGATCAAGTAGAGACGAAACATATCGTTGAAGAGTTTAACCGCATAGCGCTCACTCATCCGGAAATCGCCTTTAAATTCTCACACAATGGGAATGTGCTCCAGGATTTACTTAGCGCTAAGCTGAGAAAGCGTATCGTTGATCTCTTTGGAATGAATTTTAATAAAAAGCTCGTACCGATTGAAGAAAAGACCGACATTGTCACAATCAAAGGATTTATTGGAAAACCTGAATTCGTGCGAAAAAAGAGAGGAGAACAGTATTTTTTTGTGAATAACCGTTTCTTTAAAAACAGTTATCTAAACCATGCAGTGACACAGGCTTTTGATAATTTAATTCCTCCGAAAACTTTTCCTGCTTATTTTATCTATTTTGAAGTGCCACCCAATTCATTGGATGTGAACATTCACCCCACTAAAACAGAAGTGAAGTTTGAAGATGAACGCAATATTTACAGTATTTTGCGAAGCACAATAAAGCTTGCTCTCGGGAAATACAATATCGCTCCAAGCATTGATTTTGAACACGAACCGCAATTTGATCTTCCAAACGAAGAACGTCAAAAACCTGTTCAACCTCCATCGATTCAGGTTGACCCCGATTATAATCCTTTTCAAAAAGCAAGCGCTTCAACTGCACCTTCCACAACCTCGCCTTCATCAGGTGCCATGAAGCCCAATCGAGAAGACTGGGAAAATTATTACGAAATCACGGAAGATCAAGCATTTTCGGAGACGTCGAATACCACTGTTCCTGAAGAAGATACCGGCGGTAAAAAACTACAAGTACATAATAAATTTGCCCTGGTTCAGGTCAAAACTGGAATCATGCTTATTGATCTCAAACGCGCCAAAGAGCGCATACTTTACGATGATTTAATGGAGCAATTTATGCTGACTCCGATCGCTTCCCAGCAGCTCATGTTTCCTTTTGAACATAACATGCAATACGCAGAGAAGTTAGAATGGGAAAATAACAAAACTTCACTCAAACGACTCGGTTTTAACTGGGAATGGCACGAGAATACTATTGTCCTCTCAGGCGCTCCTTCTTTTCTAGAAGATGAAGACATCGCACAGTGTCTAGATGCCATTTCAGAAAAGGTGGCTCATGAAGAAATTGATAAAGGAGAATTGGCCCACGAACTGATTCGAACGTTGTCGGAAGCAGCAAATACCCGAAAACTACATCAACTTCAGCCCGAAGAATTGAACCACATCATCGATCGATTGTTTCAGAGTGAACAGCATCAATTCTCTCCAAGCGGACGTAGAATCATGAATACAATTGCATTAGAAGAATTAAATAATTATTTGAAATGAACGGTATTTTAGGAAATATGCCCCCAGTCGTCAAGAACTTGTTATTACTCAATGTAATCATGTTCATTGTTTCCTGGCTTGGTCAAGCACAAGGCATTCCAATGATTCAATTACTCGGAGGTTATGTCTTTAACTCGCCATTTTTTGAGCCTTACCAATTAGTAACCCATTTTTTCATGCACGCTGGACTCTTCCACATATTTTTTAATATGTTCGCATTGGTTATTTTTGGGTCAGCCCTTGAGCAGGTCTGGGGACCTAAGCGTTTCTTCATTTTTTATGTAGCCACAGCGGTAGGTGCTTTTTTACTCCATCAAATCATCGGTTACTTCGAAGTCAAAAGCATTGAGGAACAGCTGTATGCCGCGGGATACAATGATCTTTATAAATTGCAAGATCAAATTAGTGCCCTTAGGAATGGTCAAATCAGCTCATTTACACCACCTGTTCAAGGCACAAACCACCTCATTGAACAATATATGGCAGGTATATCAATTCCAGTAGTGGGTGCTTCTGGTGCCGTTTATGGAGTCTTAGTAGGTTTTGGTTACCTGTTCCCTAATACGCAATTGATGCTATTATTCCCTCCTATACCAATAAAAGCAAAATGGCTCGTCATTATCATGGTAGGAATCGCTCTATTTAACTCGATTCAACGGAATCCAGGTGACAACATCGCCCATTTAGCGCACCTTGGTGGTGCAATCGTAGGATTTATCCTCGTTTTCATATGGCAAAAGAATAAACGAAAATTTTATTAAAATGAATCGTAGCTTTTATGATGAAATAAAATACCAGTGGAAATATGGTGGCATGCACATCAAGCTTATTGGTGTAAATTTAGCCGTATTCCTTTTGATCGGATTGCTGATTGTTTTCGGTCGTTTATCGGTGAGCGGTGAAATAAACCCGGTGATGCCTGTTCTGCATAACATCTTTACATTGCAGGGAAGCTGGAAGGGGTTTCTGAGTCACCCATGGGGATTAATCACGAGCATTTTTGCCCACTTTGAGCTGTTTCACTTCTTTTTTAATATGCTCTTTTTATATTTTATTTCTCGCTTTTTCCTCATGTATTTCTCCAATCAGCGTATGCTGTATACCTACATTCTTGGGGGTATTACGGGCGGCATTTTTCAAATAATTGCTTATGCTGTTTTTCCTGCACTACAAGGAGCAGAGGTTTTTGTAGTTGGCGCCTCTGGATCAGTAATGGCTATTTTTATGGCGGCCGCATTCCATCGCCCTATGGCAGAAGTTTATTTATTCGGTGTTGTTAAACTCAAAATGATCTTCATTGCTGGTATCTTTATTCTCATGGACCTACTGCGCATGGGATCGACTGATAACGTAGCCCATTTTGCCCACTTGGGCGGTATTGCCTTTGGAATACTTTCCATTCAAAAGATCAACTCTAAGAGTAACATTGTCAATTGGACGCAACGTACCGTTGAAAATATCAAGAAAAGCGTTCGTGGAGAACCAAAAATGCGCGTTCACAAAGGTGGGAAGAAGAAAGGGAAGAAAACATATAACACGCGTTCAGACGAGGCCTATCGTGCCCACAAAAAAGCGACGCAGGAAGAAATTGATGCGATCTTAGATAAGATTTCAAAATCAGGTTACGACAGCCTTACAAAAATAGAGAAACAGCAATTGTTTGATCAAAGTAAACGCAATGGCTAAACCTGTAAAATCGTTATTGCGTGCCATTCGGATGGCAATAGCTATTATTACGATAGTTGTATTGGCAGCGCTCACCATGAGTTATTTGAGTGCTTACGTTTCTCCAGCAACTGTCTGGTGGTTTCAGCTATTCGGTCTCGCCTACCCCGTTTTAGCTATAGGTAGTATTATTGGTATCATTGCACTCTATTTTATACATAAAAAATGGATGTTTGCTGGCCTTATCATTTTACTTATAGGAAGTCCTATACACATCCGTTATATAGGTGGAAACTGGTGGAACACGAGTAGTTCAACACCTAGAAAAACAATTGCAGTTGCATCATTTAATGTTCGATTATTTGATATCTATAAATGGCTGCACCCTCAACTCGATAAAAGTGAAAGGCTATTTTGTCAACATATTAAAAAACTCGATGCAGACATTTTGTGCTTTCAAGAATACGCTTCTGATGACAGGAAGACTAAACATATGCATGCAAAGAGCATCTTAACGGCAGGTGGTTTTAAAAACTACACAGAAGAACTCACAGTACAAACCAAAAATATTGATTTTGGCTTGGCCATTTATACCAAAGGAAAGATTCTTCAAAATGGACTCATCAATGATAAAAACAAACTGTATAGCCTGTTTGCAGATATTGCGCTCCACGGAGACACCGTGCGCGTCTATAACACTCATCTTCAAAGCATTCGTTTTCAACAAGATGAATACTCACTTTTTGATGGTAAGGCGTTGAGTAAAAAAAGTTTTTTTGAACGTGTGGGCGGCGTTTTAAAGAAATTAAAGAGTGCTTATCCCGAACGCATCAAGCAAGCTAATGCGTTGATCAAACATGCTGCGAGCTCAACCTATCCAGTAATTATTTGTGGAGACTTCAACGAACCACCCTCCTCCTACATTTATACGACTTTCAATCGAAAATACAAAGATGCTTTTCGATCAGAGGGCAGTGGAACAGGAAGAACGTACGCCGGAAAAATTCCAGCGGGGCGGATTGACTACATCTTTGCTGATAAGCATTTCGACATTCATTCATTCGATATTCTCAATGATCAACCCCTTAGCGATCACTTCCCTATAATTACTAAGCTGCACTTAAAATAGAAGATATTTATACAACATGACGAAAAGTATTAGTAGTAACTCAAGTCATTCCCCTGAGCTACTAGAATAACAAATAGATATAAGCGATATAAATCAAAAAGAGAATAACTCCACTGAACCGACCAACTTTTTTGCGTATAACAATCATCGGTAATAATAGGATCGCTATACCCAGCATCCATAACATATCCCAACCCAGTATTCCCTCGCCAATTTCAATGGGCTGCACAATACTCGTCAGTCCCAAAACAATCATAATATTGAAAATATTACTACCGATAAGATTTCCTACAGAAATATCAGTCTCTTTTTTGACTGCTGCTACAATACTGGTTGCAAGTTCTGGAACTGATGTTCCAAAAGCTACTACTGTAATACCTATAACATGCTTCGATAGACCAAACGCTTCTGCTAAACCCGTAGCTCCCGCTACTAACCAGTTAGAACCAAAATAAAGTCCTATCAAGCCAAGCAACAGAAAACCCAGATGCTTGATTAAGGAGATCTTTTGAGCGCTATCCTCTACTCCATCTAATTGAATAGCCCGTTTTTCTGATTTACGTGATTTGTGAATAATAAAAACAATAAACACTACTAATAATGAAAAGAGGACTATTCCCTCCCAGCGATCAATGGTTAAATTCAATGCAAAAAAGTAAAAGAGTAATGAAGCGAACATCATCATTGGCCAATCAAAGCGAATGGTATTACGTGCAACAGGTACGGGAAAAATCAAGACGGTCACCCCTAAAACCAACGCTATATTGGCAATATTTGATCCAATAACATTACCGATAGCAATTTCGGGCAGCCCTTGACTCGCCGAATTAAGTGAAACAAGCAGCTCAGGTGCCGATGTACCGAATGAAACAACCGTCATCCCAATTACTAATCTTGAAAGCTTTGCTTTTGCTGCTACCCCCACAGCACCTTTCACCAGAAAATCGCCGCCGCCTATGAGTGCTATAAAACCGATAACAACCCAAAGAATATCAATCGTCATGCGATTTATTTTTAGTAGGTTCTTCTTTTATAACGCGATTTTTTTCATGCTGCCCCATTTTTTCTGGTGAACTTGAAGGATGATGCCCTGGATCCTCAATGGATCTTTTCATATCCTCAGCGGAGCGCGATATATTTTCAAAAGGTTTTTCGACGTTTTTCTTTGCATCGTGAAGCGTGCGGTTAATATTCATGTCGCGCTTCATATCACGACTTGATCGGGATATCTCATCCTGAATATCCTGACCGGCATCTTTAATTTGGCGAATTCCCCGACCCAACGATCGCGACATTCCAGGAATGCTCTTAGCACCAAAAAAAATGAGTACGAATAGTAGAATAATGACTATTTCCGATCCCGCAATACTATTTAGAAACAAAATCATCGGCGCAAAGATACGAGAAATTGATTAAAGATAAATTCCATGACTCATGAAATATTTTGCAGTGTCATCAGTGCGGTAAATCTCCGACTCTTCAATGGCACCTTTACGCTAAAAAGAAATACCAATTGAGTAATGTACTTTTTCGCTCCCCTTTTTAAAACGCGGCAACGATTCAATCGCTTTATCCAATGCTTCTTGATGCGCTGGGTGAAGCGCGCCGCGAATTTTGGCATCCTTCAGTTTTCCCCAGCGATTAATCGTAAGCTCAACGAGCACAGAACGATCATATTTATCCGCCGAACGATCAATTTCTATCGGTTGAAGTTGTCCGATAAAATAGTTTTTCAACGCACGATCTCCACCGGGATACTTAGGCATATCCTTCACTGAATACTGACGGCTTTTCGTGGTAGTCTGCGTACCCAAAGGATTCCGATCATTATCTCTTTGTTTTGTTTTTAGTGCCTTCGGATTAACCTTAGATAAAATCTGAACTTGATTTACGGACAGCAAAATGGTCGATTTCTTATTTTTCTCTGTACTTAAAACTTCATTCTTCGATTCCTTATCAATGGATTCCGAGGTTGCATCATCCTTTTCTTCTTTATCGGGTAAAGGAGGAGGAGCATGAGACTCTGGAACAGAAACGCGAATTTCGGTTTCGTCTCCCACTCCTTTTTCTTCTACAGGCTTTCGAATCAGATCACGACTAGTGGAATCTACAGTTGCTACATCCTGATTTTCAACTTCGGTTGAGGGCTTCTCTTTCTCTTGTTCATCAGAGACAACGTTCCATGTCATTTTCGTAGGCTCTGGTTTATTCGATGTTTCCAATCCTAACAAAACCTTCTCATAGCGCTGCTTTGGTTGTATCGAAGCATTCCATAAATAAAAAGTAGTCAAAATCATCACAGCCAATAAACCGAGCCACCCGCTAAATTTTAACCAAAAAGGAGTCTGATTTAGATAAGATGATAGCTTTGCTTTCTTAATTCTAGCGCTCATTTTTTCAATAGCTGGAATTTGATCTTCCTCGATGTCATCAATAACAGCAGCCACCATAGGGTTTTTATCCACCACACCCGCAACATAAGCACGTTCTTGTTTAGACAGCTTACCGCGCTTAAATTCCATCAACTGGCGTATGGTAGGCAAATCACTATATTTCATTGATTGAGTTGACATTGCGTTTATCTAATTCTATTTTTAATTTCCGTTTTCCGTTTTGGATATGACTTTTTACTTTTTTTTCTGACAAATTCTCCTTTTCTGCTATAGCTCTGTAAGACAATCCCTCCAAATAAAATAGCCGGACGCAAACCTGTTGTTCGGGTTTGAGGTTTTGAATGATATCATCAACCAAGTTTTTAATTTGTTGATCTCCACCATTGAATAACTGCTCCATTTGTCGATCCTCACTACCCAAGTCAAATGCACTATCCACTTGCACATTGTTAAAGTGCTTTTGACGACGGCGCTTCATTTTCAACAAATAATTTCGAACCACACTATAGTACCATCCTCCAAAATTTTCGACCTCTGTATCTTTAAGATCTACCATTAAGCGTTCAAAACAATCCATCGCTGCATCCTCAGCTATCGTTTTATCCTTAAGGTAACTCATCGCTAAAGAAACTGTTAATTCAGTATAGCGTTCGTACAACATAGCCACGTATCGCCCCTCACCTGTGGCCCGATATTTCGCAGCTAGCGCCTCGTCAGATAATTTTCGATATTTTTTTAATATGTTGAGAAACACCTAAATTCGTTCATTCATTATCCTTCTAAATTTACACTTTTTTTATTACAGGGTAAGATGAAATCAAATTTCCATACAATTTTATATATTTTTTTGTCGTATCATGCAAATATAGTCTTGCGCCGATTGAAATTGAACCGGATTTGTTTTTTAATAACACAACCCATCACTCCTATTATGCCCTAAGATTACATCCCTTTAATTCGCTTTAGTTCACACTAAATCTCTCCAAAAGAAATAATCTCAACTGGTTTCAAAACCTAAAAACTTCACTTCATTTGTCCTACAAAACATCTGTTCAATTGTCAATTATCCACAATTGTTAAGAAATATTATGCATACATTAGAAATTGTAGCGGGATTTAGAAAAATCTTTTTTTATTTTTGTGGAAGACCATAAAAAATAAATAGAATGAAAATACTCGTTTGTATTAGTAAAGCACCAGATACGACAACTAAAATAGCTTTCACAGATGGAGACACCAAATTTGATGAAGAAGGTGTCAAGTATATTGTGAATCCATACGATGAGTGGTATGCGCTCGTTCGCGGTCTGGAATTAAAAGAAGCTCACGGAGGTTCAGTAACAACTGTAACGGTTGGTACCTCGGAAGATGATGCGACAATTCGAAAGGCGTTGGCCATTGGAGCTGATGACGCTGTGCGTATCGATACCAAAGCAGAAGATGCTTTTCAAGTAGCCAAAGAAATCGCAACATATGCCAAAGACCAAGATTTTGATTTGGTATTATTAGGTAAAGAAACGATTGATTACAACGGATCTCAGGTAGGAGGTATGTTAGCCGAACATCTCGATCAACCGTTTATTTCATTAGCAACGCGTCTAGAAGTAGAGGGCTCTACGGCTACTTTGGATAAAGAAATTATTGGAGGTGTTCAAACAGTAGCGTCTGAATTACCGTTAGTCGTAAGCTGTGCCAAAGGAATGGCGGAACAACGTATTCCCAACATGCGTGGAATTATGGCTGCGAGATCAAAGCCTTTAAAAGTAGAAGATGCTTCAGGGGCTGATCAATTGACTAAATTCGTTAAATATGCACTTCCTGCACCGAAGTCGGAAGTGAAGCTCATTGATCCTGAAAATATGGACGAACTTGTAGAGCTTCTTCATAACGAAGCAAAAGTGCTATAACAACATTTATTTATTCAAAAAACAAGATTCTTATGTCAGTATTAGTATATATAAATAGTAGCGCCGATAAAATTGCTAAAAATGCTTTTGAAGCCGTTACTTATGGAAAAAAACTGGGAGATGTAACCGTTGTCACTAACGGTAAAGCAGATGAATCAGCACTAGCCGAATTAGGGAAATACGGTGCTGATAAAGTAATGGTTGATCGATCTTTTGAGGGGATTGATGAGCAGCAACTCACGCGTCTAGTTGCTACAGCGACAGAAAAAACAGGCGCGGAAACGATCATTTTTTCCGATGACCTCGTCGGTAAAGCTGTGGCTCCCCGCGTTTCAGTTCGTTTAAATATCGGACTTGTTGCAGGGGCTACAGATGTACCTCAAGAAGATGGCACGATTCCTCTTAACGTATTCTCTGGTAAAGCCTTTGGTTACGTAGAGGTCAACTCAGATCGAAAAGTTATTTCATTACTACCCAACTCATTTCAACCTGAAGAAACGGGCAGCACTTGTGCTGTAGAAGAGTTCGATGGTAACGCTGGAGATTCGCGTGTTACAGTGAAGGAAACCAAAATGCCAGAAGGTGAAATTCCTTTGCCTGAAGCAGAACTCGTTGTATCTGGAGGGCGCGGTCTTAAAGGACCAGAAAATTGGGGAATGGTAGAAGACCTTGCCGAAGAACTAGGAGCAGCAACTGCTTGCTCTCGACCAGTAGCAGATACGGGCTGGAGACCTCATCATGAACACGTGGGACAAACGGGGGTAGCTATTCGTCCGAACCTTTATATCGCTGCAGGCATTTCTGGCGCCATTCAACACCTCGCAGGTGTCAATGGTTCGAAGGTGATCGTAGTGGTAAATACAGATGAAGAAGCACCGTTTTTCAAAGCTGCAGATTACGGAGTGGTAGGTGATGCCTTTGAAGTTTTGCCTCGACTCACAGAAGCTGTAAAAAAATTCAAAGCTTCTAACTAAGATTCAGCGATAAAATATTAATTTTACGAGTAGATAAATAGGGAAGCCCATGTTGAGCTTCCCTTATTTGTTACTTATAGTTCATTGCTAAGATGCTCGTATAGATTATGGATAAAGTAAAACTGGAAATTATAGGATTATCGTACAGCCAGACACAGTCTGGAGCTTATGCTCTTGTACTGTCAGAATCGGAAGGCGGTAGACGACTCCCTATTATTATCGGCGGATTTGAGGCGCAGGCGATCGCCATTGAATTGGAAAACATGTCCCCTTCCCGCCCTTTAACCCACGACTTATTTAAAAATTTTGCTAACGCTTTCACCATCAATATCAAGGAAGTACTTATCTACGATCTTGTCGAGGGTATTTTTTATGCAAAATTAATCTGTGAGCAAAACGGAGAAATACAAGAGGTTGATGCGCGAACATCTGATGCTATTGCACTGGCCGTTCGCTTTAAATGCCCCATATTCACTTACGAGAATATTATGGATTCTGCAGGCGTTAAACTCGACGAGGATGAAGATATGGACGCTCCAATTGAAGTGGATCCAGAGAAGGCGCCTTCCGCTGAAAAAGACGAGGACGACCTGTCTTCACTTACCGTGAAAGAGCTCGAGCTCAGACTTGATACCGCGGTGGAAAATGAAAACTACGAGCTCGCCTCAAAAATCAGAGATGAAATTAATCGACGTACATCGTAATTTGTTCTTGTTGATCGGTCTTCTCCTGTGCAGCATAAGCATTATGGGGCAAACCACCAATAACGATGAAGATGAAACCTGGTATCGCCGCAAATTTAAAATTGTTCTTTCCGATAATCAAACATTTCAAAATACAGATACCCTTCTTTCTACCCTAAAATCTGGTTATTATTCCTTGGATGATAAACGACTCATTCTTTATTCCGATAATAATCGTGACTCTATCGTTCAAACATTACCCATTCTGGTAAAGAACGATTACAAATTCTCATTAGAAAACGACGGAAAACGCATTACCTTTTTGAAAGAGAACAAGCAGCTCGCCTCTTCTTTTTCAATTAGCGGATTATTCCGCGGACTGCTGGGAATGCTCAGCTTATTGCTAATCGCCTTTGCACTCAGCAGAAATCGTAAATATATCAACTGGAAATTGGTCGGAAAAGGTATTTTGCTCCAAATTGCGCTGGCTATATTGATCTTAAAAGTGCCTTACATAGAAACGGGTTTTGATTTTATCTCCAAAGCTTTTGTTCGTGTTGTCGATATGGCTCACGAGGGCGCAATGTTCGTATTTGGCAGCGTTGTAACGGGGGAAATGTCTCCCATCGTGAAAAACTTTGTGACCTGGATTTTGCCATCCGTCATCTTTTTCTCTGCTCTTTCAAGTTTGCTCTATTATTGGGGGATCCTTCAAAAAATAGTGTATGCAATGGCCTACATTATGAAACGTCTCATGGGCTTATCGGGTGCCGAAAGTGTAGCTGCCGCTGGTAATGTATTTATGGGGCAAACGGAAGCTCCGCTCTTGGTTAAACCCTATTTAGGGAAAATGACGAAAAGTGAGATTTTATGCCTTATGGCTGGAGGAATGGCCACGATTGCAGGCGGAGTACTGGCCTCTTACATCGGATTTTTAGGAGACGGAGATCCCCAACAAAAAGTCTTTTTTGCTAAACACCTGCTTACAGCTTCAATCATGTCGGCACCGGCAGCAATTATATTCGCCAAAATTCTACTTCCGGAAACGGAAAATATCAATAAAGACCTGTCAATTTCAAAAAACAAGTTAGGAACAAATGCACTAGAAGCCATCACCAATGGGACAGTCGACGGTGTCAAATTAGCCGTTAATGTAGCGGCAATGCTCATCGTTTTTGTTTCCCTAATCGCTTTGGCGAATTACATCCTTGCTAAATTCGGATATTATACGGGTATCAATGATATTATCGCAGCTCACTCCTCATTATATGATGGATTATCTTTTCAGTATATATTAGGAAACCTGCTGTCCCCTATTGCTTGGTTAATGGGGGTTCCGTGGCAGGATACTTTAATCATTGGCCAGTTATTGGGTGAAAAAACAATCATTAATGAATTTGTAGCCTATCCCCATTTGGGAGAGTTACAAGATGAAATATCCGGTAAATCATTGATGATGGGCACTTACGTACTTTGCGGTTTTGCCAATTTTGCTTCTATTGGTATTCAGGTAGGAGGTATTGGTGCACTAGCCCCGGAAAAGAAGCCTGTATTAGCCAAATACGGGGTGCTTTCGCTTATCGCCGGCACACTAGCATGTATGATGACTGCTACCATGGTAGGTATGTTATTTTAATCAAAACAAACAATTAAGATCAATGGTTTACGAAGGTCAAATTCGGAAGATGAAAGTAGTACATGAAGATACGAATGATGTGCGATATACTTTTCGACTCGTCAACTATGAATCGGAGGATGAAACGAATTTCTCCATGAACAAATTGATTGGCCGCAATATTGAAATGGCTTTTGACGGTAATATCATTTGTAAGTCCTGTGGTAGAAAAACGAATAAATCCTTTTTACAGGGATTTTGCTATCCGTGCTTTAAAAATGCACCTCAGGCAGCAGAATGTATTATTAAACCCGAGCTGTGTCGGGCTCACCTCGGAAAAGGACGCGATCCTGAATGGGAGGAGAAGCATCACAATCAACCACACATCGTATACCTCGCCGCAAGTGACGTTGTTAAAGTTGGCGTTACGCGCACTACACAAATCCCAACGCGTTGGATCGATCAAGGTGCACACCAATGCATTCGACTGGCCGAAACACCTAATCGTTATTTAGCGGGTCAACTCGAAGTCGCACTAAAAGATCAATTTACTGACCGGACAAATTGGCGTAAAATGTTAAAAAACGAGATTGACGAGTCCATTGATCTCGAATCAATCAAATGGGAAATAGAAGAACTTTTACCCGATGATTTGACGACTTATTTCAGTGAAAATGACGAATGCTATACCTTTAATTATCCTGTCGAGGCTTATCCCGAAAAAATAAAGAGTATTGGTTTTGATAAAGAACCGATTATTCAGGGGAAAGTACTAGGTATAAAAGGACAATATCTCCTTTTGGATGGCAACAGGGTCATAAACGTTCGCAAACACACGAGCTATTCGATCACATTCAACGTTTACGATGATGAATAATGATCTCCTATTGAGGATTTATAAGTAGAAATAGTTCCTTTCCAAGAATTTCATACCTTAGCAACTTAGATGAAAGTCAATTATGGCCTAATAGTAATAATCGTCATCGCGAGCTGGATAAGTCCATTATATCATATTCGTTCTTCTGGTATTCAAAACGTTCAAAAAATTGCGGAGGCTTATGCTGATGATTACTCCGGTGGTCTTTACTCCTGGCTTTCTGAAAGCGTTTCATGGACTGAAAAACAAATCAAGCAGGGCCAGCAAGCTCATTTCAACAATCCCAATCACTTTATTTTTTTCAGTTTTGACAGTGGATATACATCACTCGGTGCAACAAAAATGGCTGTAAATAATGCGCGCTATTCAATTTATAACTCCGTTCATCTATTAGGAATGGTTATAGCTATTCTACTATTAGTACAAGGGCTACTCATGCGCGTCACGCTCAACTATGGAAATGGAATACTAGCTATCATAAATCTACTACTACTCATTGCCTTGTTGGGAAATTGTATCAAGCAGAACTTTTTTGAAGGATGCCTTTCAGGAGCTTTATCATTTATACTTTTTCAAAGTTTTTATCTGGTCATCCATCATCGCCGACGCATCAAAATAAAAGTCTATACTCCAAAGAAAGATTGAATTCCAATCAAATAAACTATAGTTTTTTACCGTGAAACATATTCGTGAGCGCTTTGTAATTTACTGTGTAACGTCCTTCCCTATCGCGTATTGTCAAAGGACGTATCGTTTCAAAGGCATCCCAGCGGTTTTTAAGAATAAATGTAAGAATGATTCGAATAGGACGATCAGGTTTACCGTTAATGACCTGTTCTCGACTCATAGCTAACCCGTAACATAACGCTTCTTCCTGGACAACTTTTTTTTGATCGACCGGTACAATTAAAGTACAGCTTCCGGTTTGCTCCAAGACCCGACTGATAGTTTGAAAGAAAAGGTTAAAAGAAAATTTCATGTCATGGCGCGCGATATTTCTGGTAGCTGAAGATGAATGATAGTCGTTAGCGAAAAATGGTGGGTTAGAAACAATCAAGTCATATTTTTCCTTAACATTCACGTCCTCTATAGATGTTGTTATGGCTTTTAATCGATCAGCAAAGGAGGAATTTTTAAAATTTTTATCAGCGAGCTGAGCAGCCTGAGACTGAACATCTATTCCAGTAACATAAGCATTCGGATAGCGTTGTGCTATCATTATTGCCACCACCCCCGTTCCGGTTCCTACATCTAATATTCTTCGCGGTTGTTCATGACTGGCCAGTGCTCCTAACAACATCGCATCTGTACCGACTTTATGCACATCATTTCGCTGATCAACTTGAAAATACTTGAATTGGAAAGACTTCATTTCGCATTGAGGTACATATCGATCAATCCTTCTGG
>CAJXMN010000053.1 GCA_913056215.1 uncultured Flavobacteriales bacterium
TCGAGCAACAGACCTTCAAGTTCAGTGGAGATTACAAAGTCCTGACCAGCAAACGGAAACTCAAGGAACTGGAAAGCTATTCAACGCTCGGTTACGAAGGAGAAAAAGTGTTGATTCGGTTGGAGTGGGAGTAACCTTTGAGCTGATGGAAAGACACTTCCTGATCTTGAAGGTGTCTCTTTTTAGTGGAGTGGGGAAGTCAGTTGTTGCAAATTCGCGCACCCTATGATGTTTTTAGGTTTCCTGAAATAATGGTCGTTCCAGGATTGAAAAAGAATCCGTTCAATCCCTTCTTTTACCAACTATTTTCGTTATTTTTGTGCCCTTAAATAAAGTCGCTATGTCTATTGAGGTCAAAATATTTGCAGGTCGTGCGTCAAAAGATTTGGGTGAAGCTGTTGCGCGGAGCTACGGAATCTCTTTGGGTAATGTAATTGTTTCTGAATTTAGCGATGGTGAATTTCAACCCTCTTTCGAAGAAACAGTGCGCGGTCAGGATGTTTTTATCGTGCAATCGACAATGCCTCCTGCGGATAATCTGATGGAACTCCTCATGATGGTAGATGCGGCCAAAAGAGCTTCAGCGCGAAAAATCATTGCTGTCATTCCTTATTTCGGGTTTGCACGTCAGGATCGCAAGGATAAGCCGCGTGTAGCGATCGGTGCTAAACTTGTAGCTAATATGTTAATGGCAGCAGGTGTCAACCGGTTAATGACCATGGATTTACACGCGGATCAAATTCAAGGCTTTTTTGAGGTACCTGTCGATCACTTGTATGCCTCAACGGTGTTCTTCCCAGAAATTCAGAAAATGGCAGCTTCAGGAAATGTCGTGATGGCTGCCCCGGATGTTGGAGGTGCTAAACGCGCAAATTCCTATGCCAAAAAGCTTGATCTCGGTCTTGCTATTTGTCATAAACAGCGCAAGAAAGCAAATGTAATTTCTGAGATGACGGTAATCGGTGATGTTGAAGGCAAAGATGTGGTCATTGTCGATGATATGTGCGATACGGCGGGCACCCTTACTCGAGCATCAGATTTGCTCATAGAACGCGGTGCAAATTCGGTACGTGCTTTCTGCACCCATGCTGTATTGTCGGGACCTGCTTATGAACGGATTGAAAATTCAAAAATAACAGAGCTCATCGTCACTGACACGATTCCTTTGAAACAGCAATGCGATAAAATTCGCGTGATGAGTATCGCTGAACTTTTCGGTGATATTATTAAGAAATTGGTTCATAATGAATCAATAAGTAAGCATTTTATAATCTCATAATAAATAAATAACAATGAAAACAGTACAATTGAGCGGTTCGCCTAGAGCGAACGTAGGGAAGAAGGACGCTAAGGCCGTTCGTAACAGCGGAGGCGTACCTTGTGTACTTTACGGTTCAGGAGAACAAGCTTATTTCTCCGTACGTGATGTAGATATGGAGAAATTAATATTCTCTCCAGATGTTTATCAAATCGAATTGGATATCGACGGTAAAAAAACGAAGGCGATCATTCAGGAATTGCAAATGCACCCTGTGACTGATAAGCCATTGCACGTTGATTTCCTTGAATTGGAGGATAACAAGCCTGTCAAGTTAGGAATACCTGTTCGTATTACAGGACGATCAAAAGGTGTCTTGAATGGAGGTCGTTTGCAAACGATTTTCCGTCGATTGAAGGTACAGGGGTTACCAAAAGACCTGCCTGAAACAGTCGAGTTAGATATTACACCATTACGAATTGGAATGTCTATTCGTATTCGGGATATTGAAATTCCAGGTGTTCAGCTCTTACACGCACCAGACGCAGTCGTTGTCTCAGTCAAAACTGCTCGTGGAGCCGTTGATGATGATTTGGATGAAGACGAAGATGAAGAAGGCGAAGAAGGAGCTGAAGAAGGTGAAGGTGAAGAGGCTGAGGAAAAAGAAGATTAGTTATTTTACACCATACAACATGCAAAGGCGCTTCTCAGGAGAGGCGCCTTTTTTTGTTGAAAAAAGGAAACATGATCGGTTTATAACGTTTTTCATTATATAAAATCAACCATTTTAATATCTTTATCGTCTTGATGAGTGTATTGGGTACGCACTATTGAAAGCACACACTTATGAAAAGTTTTTTCACTTTACTGACAATAATTACTATCGGCACTTCAGTCGTTGGACAGGATATTCACTTTTCTCAGATGCGATATGCTCCGTTAAATGTAAATCCAGCACTTGCAGGAGCTGATGGAAAAATTCGGGGACTGGTTAATTATCGTTCGCAGTGGAACAGTTTTTCAGCACCATACAGTACGATGGGAGCCTCTTTTGATATGCGCTTTGAGCCCTTTAAACGAAATGGTGGATATCTGGCAGGAGGAATTAATTTTTTCCGTGATGTAGCAGGAGATGCTCAATTTACGCAGTCTAACGTGAACGCTAATATTGCTTATCATTTACCCGTAACCCGGCAGAGTAAACTAGGTTTAGGGATGCAAATAGGTTATGGTCAGCGTGGCATAGGAACTATGGATGGTACTTGGGCAATGCAATATAATGGAAATGGATTTGACAACACGTTGGCGAGCGGGGAGTCGTTTGATCGACAGCAATACGGACACCTGGATGCGAGTGCTGGAGTTGTTTATCAATTAGATAAAATGACGCGAAGTAGCGCGATGCGTGGAAATGGTTACAAAATTACTGCAGGACTTGCTGCATATCATATGAACCAACCAGAGAGCACTTTTTTGGTTGGAGGCCAAGATGACTTGAAAATGCGATTCTCTGGGTTTGTACGATCTACATTTTACATGAATAATCCCAAGTGGAAAATGAAGCCAGGAATATATTACCAGCAGCAGGGTGGTCATCGGGAGATTTTAGCAGGCAGTTATTTTGAACACGCTTTTTCAGGTGGCAGTGATCGAACACAACTCAAAAGTAATTTTGCTGTTGCTTACGGATTCTTTTACCGTTTCCGAGATGCTCTGGTGAGCAAATTACTGGTACACTACGACGATTTTAGTTTCGGACTGTCTTATGATATCAACTTATCATCACTCACACCGACCTCTCGAGGGCGGGGCGGAATCGAATTTATGTTCCGATACCAACTTAGCGAATTGGGGAATCAGCGGATACGATAAGTATATTTCACTACGTTAGTATTTGCTTAAATAGAAGGAGGATATCGGCCTGAATAAAGTAGTGTTGTAAACGCTAGATTTTCGAAGGGATAGGCGTAAAGAAAAAAACTGCCTCCTCAATAGGGGGCAGTTTCAATAAATTCAACTAGTAGGGTAGTTACTCAGCTTCGTTAATGGAGCAAGTAACCCCTGATCCACCTGAGTTTTGTACGTCTTCCTCATAATCTGAACATTTACTTTCAGCATCACTTTTTGTAACTTCTTCATACGTTTCAGCGTCAATAGCAAATGATCCTGACTTGCATGTACAATTATAATCTTTTTTACACGCAGCTAATGTTACTATTGATCCTACTGCCAAAAAAAATACAACTCTCTTTTTCATAATTAGTGTTTTAATTAAATCGTTATCAAATGTAAAGAACATTTTTGAAAAAATATAAAAACGCACTGAAATATTGAGCTTTAGTGCTTACTAAAGAGAATTATTCTCACCACTTTTCATTAAAATGAGCTGTACTTAAAGGTATGAATGTAGGGTGTTACACCTATGTCAAATGGCAATCACCACGTCAAATAATAAAATGAGACCATGAAAAAAGTAATTATTGTAACAGCGACCATCGCATTGCTTTTTGCAGCCTGCGACAAGAACAAACGGCGACAAACATAACACCCTTTGGTATTAAAGGTTCTCGATGAAGGATACCAGTAGAGGTGTCAATTCCTTATGTAGCGGTAAATCTGGATTATAGTATGTTTTGATGTTTCCCTGTCTTTCTGCAGGAGCTTTTTTGAGTACATGATTCATATCTTCTATAATCATGGCATCTGAATTTGTTTGTTTACTCAGTAGTTGAGCCTCTTCTGTGGCAACTTGTATGTCGTGTCCTCCTTGAATTATAAGTCGGGGTACTTCAACTTTACTAATTTCCTGAGCGGGATCGTATTTGATCCATGAAATCAAGAACGGCTGAATACTTTTTCGAAAGATAGATTGAAGTGCTGGTGAAAAATCTTCTACCAATTTTCCTTTTTTGAGCGAATCCAGTATTTTTTTTGATTCTGTTTTATAATTAGGAGATTGCGCCTCAATTTGATCCAGAAGAATATGATCTATGGAGCGACCAGCACCTGAGACTGAAATAAATCCATTGACTGGTTCTTTTTGCGCAGCAAGTATTCCTAAAAGCGAACCTTGTGAATGTCCTAATAGCACAATTGATTTAAATTCATGCTTTTTTTTGAGGTATTCAATGCCATGAATGACATCGTTCACCATTGTTTCAAAACGCAGTTCACCTTCTTCAAGTTTAGCTTTACTACTTTCGCCGATACCTCTTTTATCGTAGCGCAAACTGGCAATACCGTTTTCAGCTAATTGCTGCGCAAGATAGCGATATGCATTCGCTTGAATCATCATGCTATTCCCATCGCGATCGGTAGGTCCCGATCCTGGTATAATCAGAACCACCGGAGTTGGTTGCTTCGTCTCGGGGGTGAGCAGACTTCCCATTAACTTTCCATTGTCGGTTTTGATTTTTACGGTCTCCTCTTGCTGTGTGAAACTGACACTGAAAAAGGCAAGAAATAGAACTAAGGCGTGAATTTTCATCATGAAGCGTTTGTATTTATTATTTTCGTTGCACCAAAGTTAGAGTAATTTCCAGATGAATGAAATATTTTTTTTATTAAACGATTCCCGCGGCAGAAAATTATTAGCTGTTGGTGCAGAGCGTGAGGTTACTGGTGAATTGGATGCATTGAATACGTTTTTAAAGGAAAACAAGGGAGAGTACTGCTTCGGATTTTTAAGTTATGATGTTAAAAATCAAATTGAACAATTATCTTCTGAGAATAGACTGCGCGTCAATTTCCCTGAACTTTACTTTTGCGTTCCTAAAATTGTTGTAGAACTGAAGGGGGATGAATACTTTTACTTGAAGGGTGCTGAAGATGAGTTAGTTTCAAAGGTAATACGAGAACTGCATCAACCAATCAATCGAGAAGTGACCAATGGTATTGTATTAACTGCGGCTCTTACAAAAACGGAATATGTTCAGGAGGTGACCGCACTTCTCGATGAAATCCAACAAGGTAATGCTTATGAAGTTACCTACTGTCAGGAATTTTATGCGGAAAACGTTTCTATTGATCCCTGGACCACTTATTTGGATTTACACAAAAGAACGAATGCCCCTTATTCATGTTTTGTACGCAATGGTCACAATTATCTCCTTTCCGGGAGTCCTGAACGTTTTGTGCGGAAAAAAGATGATCGACTCATTTCCCAACCGATTAAAGGCACGGCAAAAAGAGGTGAGACAAAAGAGTACGATGAGCGTGTCAAAGAAACGTTGATGCACAACGAAAAAGAGCTTGCTGAAAATGTGATGATCGTAGATTTGGTACGCAATGATTTGTCGCGCATAGCTAAAAGGAATTCCGTTCAAGTAGACGAACTTTGCGGACTGTATACATTTGAAACAGTTCATCAACTTATTTCCACGGTCAGTGCTGAAATTTCACCCGAAACTACTTTTGTCGATATCATGAAGGCGCTTTTTCCGATGGGAAGCATGACAGGAGCACCTAAAATGAGTGCGATGCAATTGATTGAAAAGCATGAAACTTTCCGAAGAGGATTATTTTCTGGAACGGTAGGTTACATTGATCCGAATGGTGATTTTGATTTTAATGTTATCATTCGCAGTATTATGTATAATGAACTGGATCGAGTTATTTCTTGTCCGGTTGGTGGTGCTATAACTATCCAGTCTGATCCCGAACAGGAGTATCAAGAGTGTTTGGTCAAGATCGATGCCCTAAAAAAGGCCCTACATGACAGTTGATCGAGAAAGAACTTATTGGATAGCTTGTAGTGGAGGGTTAGACTCTGTTGTACTCGCGCATGTGATGGCAAATATCCAAAAGGATATAGGGTTGTTGCATTGCAATTTTCAATTGCGTGGTAAAGCTGCAGAGATGGATGAAGATTTTGTGATCAATTTAGGTCGGCAATTAGGAATCCCTGTGAAAGTGAAGCGATGGGACACCAAAGAAATAGCGAACGTCTCAAAGGAAAATATTCAGTTAACCGCTCGTAACTTGCGATATTCATGGTTCAATACATTTGTTGAAATTGGAGATTGCGTTTGCTTGGGGCATCACCTCGATGATCAATTGGAGACCTTCTTTCTTCAGCTTAGAAGAGGTGCTAAGGTGCAAGGCTTATCTTGTATGCCAAAACACAAGGATGGCTTTTTACGACCATTACTGACTTATAAAAAATCGGAATTGCATGCAATAGCTAAGAAAAACAACTGGAGCTGGCGCGAAGATCAATCGAATGCGTCCAACATTTATCAGCGAAATTTATATCGGAACCTGGTTATTCCATCACTGAAAAAACAAGGGTTAAATGAACAATCCGTAATCGCATGTATTGAAAATTTTCAATTTGTGTTGAATGATTTACAGGAAAATTATACTCCCAAGGATAAATTCGAAGTGGTGAAGGTTGAACATGCTGCATGGAATAACTGGCCTTACTGGTATAAGCACTATTTTTTGACTTTTCAAAACTGGTCTAAATTTCCAGTTCACGAAGTTGATAAGCTAGTTAAAAGTAGTAAAGGAGCTAGTTTTCAGTCGGAAAAATATTCAATATGGAATGAGGGCGATTACCTGGCTATTGCACCATCCCAGCAAGAAACACAAGCATTATCCACATCGCTGGTGTCACCTGAAAAAGTACACTATCAGAAGAGTTTCCTGTACATTGACGCTGACAAGGTAAAAGGTCAATTATGGACTCGAAAGTGGGAAGAAGGTGATATTTTTTACCCATTGGGAGCTTCGGGGCGAAAAAAAGTCAGCAAGTTTTTGCGCGATAAGCATGTGCCACATCATTTGCGTTCTTGTGTGCAGGTATTGCTCGATGATCAAAGGGTTATAGGTCTCTTTGGATATCTCCCAGATGATGCATATCGTGTAAAAAACACAACAAAATTGATTAGGCAGTGTAACCTTCAATAAATCGCTACGTAATAACGGATGTAATAACAAATAAAAATTGTTGTTTGTAAAAATGTAAATTTAGGATTATGAAATTGAAACAATTGATACCATTAGCCCTTTTTGCCGCATTAATTGTTGCAGCTTGTAAAAAATATGAAGAAGGCCCAGCTATTTCATTGCGCTCCAAAAAGAAACGAGTGGAAGGGGTCTGGAAAATTGACAAAAAATTTGATGCTCAGGAAGAACAGTTACAACTCACTTCCGATGATTTAAAAGTGCGGTGGGAATTTGAAGATACGATTTACCGAGAAATATACAGTGGGACTACTCAAATCTCTGGTACTTGGGAATTTACTGAGTCTAAGGAACGTATTCTTGTGAATTATGAAGATACCACGGGTAAATACACCTTAGATTACCGCATACTCCGCTTAACGAATAGCGACCTATGGTTGAAGTTTGAAGATTCCACAAAGATCTATTTTAGTTCAACAGAATAAGTACGACTTTATTCTCTGTTTGGTGAAGGCATAGTGTTGAAAGGCACCGTGCCTTTTTGTTTATTAAATATAGTGGATTGACCGAGTTTGTTATCTTTGTTAGTCGATTATTGAAAATAAGTAATTTATGAAGAAAATACAAATGGTTGACCTGGTGTCTCAGTATGAGAAGATCAAACCCCAGGTGCAATCGTCAATAGCTGAGATCATGGATAAAGCGCAATTTATCAATGGTCCGGCAGTAAAGGAATTTGCATCTAGTTTAGAAGATTATCTCGATGTAAAGCATGTCATTCCCTGTGGTAATGGAACGGATGCGCTCCAGATTGCGATGATGGCTCTTGGGTTGAAGCCCGGAGATGAAGTTATCACGCCTTCTTACACTTATATCGCAACTACTGAGGTGATTGGCTTACTCAGACTTAAACCAGTTTTTGTGGATTGTGATGAGCAAACGTTTAACATTTCATTAGGCGCAATAGAAAAGGCAATTACTCCGAATACGAAAGCGATAGTCCCTGTTCATCTTTACGGTCAATCATGTGATATGGAGGGAATCATGGAGTTGGCAGAAAAGCACAACTTGTATGTCATTGAAGACAATGCTCAAGCTATTGGATCTGACTATACGTTCGGCGATGGTACAAAGAAAAAGACAGGAGGTATCGGGCATATTGGATGTACGAGTTTTTTTCCTTCCAAAAATCTGGGTTGTTATGGAGATGGCGGAGCAATTTCGACGAATGATGATGATTTGGCTGCCCAATTGCGTATGGTAGCTAATCACGGGCAAAGCAAACGCTATCACCACGATCGTATTGGATGTAATTCGCGGCTGGACACTATTCAGGCGGCTGTATTGAATATTAAACTCCGCTTTTTGGACGATTATATCGCTGCGCGAAGAAATGCAGCAGATTATTACGATAAGTTCTTCTCAAATTTAGAGCATATTTCAATTCCACATCGTGCGGATAATACCAAACACGTTTTTCATCAATATACATTGCAGTTATCCGATGATATCGATCGTGACGGTTTAGTAGCCTTTCTGAAAGAAAAAGAGGTTCCCGCAATGATTTATTATCCTATTCCTGCTCATCGGCAAAAGATGTTTGACGATTTGCAAACCGATTGTGGAGAATTGACGACAACCAATTGGCTTACATCACGCGTGTTCTCACTACCCATGCATACGGAACTGGAAGAGGATCAACTCGCTTACATCTGTGAGTCGGTAAAAACATATTTGGAATCATGAAAAATATTACCGTTGTAGGAACAGGGTATGTGGGGTTAGTTACGGGGACTTGTTTTGCAGAAACAGGGAACAATGTAACTTGTGTTGATATCGATAAAGCAAAAGTTGATCGTATGCGCAATGGTGAAGTCCCAATTTACGAACCCCATTTGGATGCTATTTTTGATCGTAACGTACGCCAGGGACGTTTGCAGTTTACGACGGAATTAGCTGGTGCGATCGAAGAGGCAGAAATTATATTTTTAGCACTTCCTACTCCACCTGGAGAAGATGGGTCAGCTGATTTGAGTTATGTTTTGCAGGTTGCCGGTGAATTGGGTGAAATGATTACCTCGTACAAGGTGATTGTGGACAAATCTACGGTTCCGGTTGGGACAGCAGAAAAAGTGACCTCAACCATTGCCTCGAAAACAACGGTTCCTTTTGCAGTGGTTTCAAATCCTGAATTTTTGCGCGAGGGGTTCGCTGTCGATGATTTCTTGTATCCCGATCGGGTGGTGATTGGAACTTCTGATGAGAAAGCAAAAGAAATGCTGAGTGATCTTTACCAACCTTTCATCAGAGATGGTCATCCTTTGATTATTATGGATGAAAAATCGGCTGAATTAACGAAGTATGCGGCCAACTCCTTTCTCGCTACTAAGATCACTTTTATGAATGAAATCGCCAATTTTTGCGAACGTGTTGGAGCTGACGTTGATAAAGTACGTGAAGGAATTGGTTCAGATACGCGGATCGGTCATCGATTCTTGTACCCTGGTATCGGTTTCGGAGGAAGCTGCTTCCCGAAAGACGTAAGTGCACTTTTAAAATCAGGTGCTGAATACAATTATAATTTTTCAATTATTGATGCTGTATTAGAAGTCAATGATGCGCAAAAACTAAAGTTATTTGATAAGGTTCAGGACTATTTTGGTGATTTGAAAGGTAAACATCTATCACTCTGGGGACTTGCTTTCAAGCCAGATACTGATGATATTCGTGAAGCACCAGCACTATATCTTATAGATAAATTGGTAGCTGCCGGAGCCACCGTTACTGCTTTTGATCCTGAAGCAATGGATAATGTTAAGTCGGTTATTGGGAATAAGATCAATTACGCTGCGAATCAGTATGATGCCTTGAAAAATGCTGACGCTTTACTAATTGCCACAGAATGGGCGGTTTTTAGTAATCCTGATTTTAGTAAAGTCAGCAAGGCATTACGGCAACCTGCAATTTTCGACGGGCGAAATTTGTTTGATCTTGAAGAAATGCGGAAAAAGGGGTTTTATTATAATTCAATTGGACGCGAAACGGTGCTTCCTAAATAGTAAGCCATGAAAGCAAGAAAGAAAATACTTATCACGGGCGGTGCTGGATTTTTAGGTTCGCACTTGTGCGATCGTTTTGTAAACGACGGCTATCACGTGATTGCTATGGATAATTTAATTACGGGTCGACTGGAAAACATCGAACACCTTTTTCCAAAAGAGAGTTTTGAATTTTACCAACATGACGTTTCAAAATTTATTCATGTTCCCGGCGAGCTCGATTATATTTTACACTTCGCTTCACCAGCCAGTCCAATCGATTATCTTAAGATACCCATTCAAACGTTAAAAGTCGGTTCATTAGGTATCCACAATTGTCTTGGACTGGCGCGCAATAAAAACGCGAAAGTATTGATAGCTTCGACTTCAGAAGTTTATGGTGATCCAGAAGTGCATCCGCAAAAGGAGTCCTATTGGGGGAACGTAAATCCAATCGGTCCAAGAGGAGTATACGACGAAGCAAAGCGCTTCCAGGAAGCAATGACCATGGCTTACCACACCTATCATGGTTTGGAGGTTAGAATTGCCCGCATTTTTAACACTTATGGGCCTCGTATGCGCTTAAATGATGGTAGAGTTTTACCTGCATTTATTGGACAGGCATTGCGCGGAGAAGATATTACGGTTTTTGGAGATGGTTCGCAAACGCGATCGTTTTGTTACGTTGATGATTTGGTTGAAGGTATTGTGCGTTTATTGCACAGTAATTACAATCAACCTGTTAATCTGGGAAATCCTGATGAAATTTCTATTCAATCATTTGCTGAGGAAATTATTCAATTGACAGGAACAAATCAAAGAGTAGTCTATAAAGATTTGCCTAAAAATGATCCCAAACAGCGCCAACCTGACATCGAACTTGCACGTAAGGAGTTGGAATGGCAACCTGAGGTCACTAGAGCGGAGGGCTTAAAACGCACGTATAGCTATTTTAAAAAATTGTCGACTGCGGAGCTCTATAAAAAAGAACATAATAACTTTGAAGATTATATCAAATAATATGGAATACTTTGCACATGAAACAGCGGTTGTCGATGAAGGATGTACCATAGGTGAGGACACTAAAATCTGGCACTTTTCTCATTTGATGTCGAATTGTACGTTGGGTGAAAAATGCAATATTGGTCAAAATGTGGTAGTTTCTCCCGACGTTACGCTGGGTAATAACGTCAAGGTTCAAAATAATGTCTCCATTTACACTGGAGTAAAATGTGAAGATGACGTTTTTTTAGGACCATCGATGGTTTTTACGAATATAGTCAACCCCCGAAGCGCTGTTGTTCGTAGAGGACAGTATACGGAAACGATTGTTCGTAAGGGAGCTTCAATTGGAGCCAATGCGACTATCGTTTGTGGACATGACATTGGTAAATATGCTTTTATTGGAGCTGGTGCCGTTGTGACCAAAGAAATTGCTGATTATGCCTTGGTAGTAGGAAATCCGGCTAAGCACATAGGTTGGATGAGTGAATATGGTCACCGTCTCCATTTTGATGAGGATGGCTTTGCTGTATGTCCGGAAAGTCAGGAAAAATATGCATTAACGAATAATCAAGTTAGAAAAATCGAAGAATGAACGATACTATTAAATTTGTAGTGGTAGGTTCAGGCCACATTGGAAAGCGACACGCCACCATGATATCCCGCAATGAGGAAGCTGAATTGGTAGGTATGGTTGATATAAAACCAAAAAACGAATTGAACATCGAGGATTTTGACGCTCCTTTTTTTAGCAGTGTTGAAGAACTTCTTGATAGCGATATAGATTATGATGTAGCATCTATTTGCACACCTAATGGATTACATGCTGGTCAGAGCATTGCACTCTTGGAGGCTAACAAACACGTGGTTTGTGAAAAACCGATGGGGCTCTCTAAGGATAATTGTGAAAGTGTTATTTTTAAGGCACTTCAGATGTCTAAGCACGTTTTTTGTGTTATGCAAAATCGTTACTCACCGCCCTCTGAATGGATTAAATCAGTAGTAGTTGATGAGCGTCTCGGGAAAATCCATATGGTGCAGCTCAACTGTTATTGGAATCGCGATGATCGTTATTACAAAAAAGGAGGGTGGAAAGGAACAGCAGACCTGGATGGAGGAACCTTGTTTACACAATTTTCTCATTTTATTGACATCATGTATTGGCTGTTCGGTGACATCGAAAATATTCAAGGCAAGTTTGCTGATTTTTCGCATCAAGATTCTACGGATTTTGAAGATTCTGGATTTGTAAATTTCGATTTTGTCCAGGGAGGTATGGGGTGTATTAATTACTCTACAGCAGTAGCGAATCAAAATCTTGAGTCCTCTATTACTATAATCGGAGAAAAAGGATCCATAAAAATTGGAGGTCAGTATATGAACGAGGTTGAAGTTTGTGATGTGCAGGATTATCAAATGCCTGAATTGGCACCTACGAACCCTGGAAATGATTATGGGTCATATAAAGGTTCTGCGGCAAATCACCATTACATTATAGAAAATGTAGTGGATACGTTAAAAGGGCGGACTACAGCAACAACAAACGCGCTAGAAGGTCTTAAAGTAGTAGAAATTATTGAAAGAATTTATAAAGTAAGAGATGAACAATTCAAAGTTTGAGGAAATAGTTAACGGCAACGAAAAAATTGCTGTTATCGGATTAGGATATGTTGGATTACCGATTGCACTTGAGTTTGCACGAAAAGTAAAAGTGGTTGGTTTTGATATCAATAAGGATCGGGTGGAAATGATGCGACGCAACGAGGATCCAAGTAAAGAACTTGATAGCAGTGAATTTGAAGGTTGTGATATTAGTTTTACTGCGGATCCTGAAGAGATGGCTGATGTCACCTTTTTTATTGTTGCTGTACCCACGCCAATTGACGAGTCAAATATGCCAAACCTCGGACCATTATTGGGTGCCTCAAAAACGGTGGGTAAAATTTTGAAGAAAGGGGATTATGTCGTTTATGAATCGACTGTATACCCTGGATGTACCGAAGAAGATTGCATCCCTATATTAGAAAAAGAATCAGGGTTAAAATTTAAGACTGATTTTAAAGTGGGGTATTCGCCTGAAAGAATTAATCCGGGTGATAAGGTGCATACGTTGCAAAGCGTCATAAAGGTTGTTGCTGGTAGCGATGAAGAATCACTGGAAAATATTGCTAAAGTATATGAGCTCGTGGTGACTGCTGGTGTCCATCGTGCTCCAACTATGAAAGTAGCGGAGGCCGCCAAAATTATTGAAAATACCCAGCGCGACGTCAATATATCGCTTATCAATGAATTGTCGATAATTTTCGATAAATTGGATATCAATACCTACGATGTTTTAGACGCTGCGGCTACAAAATGGAATTTTTTAAAGTTTACTCCAGGTTTAGTTGGAGGACATTGTATTGGTGTGGATCCTTACTATTTGACACACAAAGCAAAACAGGCTGGTTATCATGCTAAAGTAATTAATAGTGGTCGTTACGTAAATGATTCTATGGGCTTTTATATCGGTAAGCAATGCGTCAAAAAAATGATTGCTCAGGGAAAGAATATGAATGAAGCGAAAGTCTTGGTGATGGGGGCGACATTTAAAGAAAACGTCAGCGATATTCGCAATTCGAAAGTGATTGACGTAATCAATGAACTTAAGTCCTTTGCGGTTGACGTCCATGTTATTGATCCGCACGCTTCCTCTGAGGAACTGAGTCACGAATATGGAATTACCCTTACTGACAAGGTAGATGATGATTACGATGCGGTAATTGTTGCCGTGAATCACGATGAATATACCAACTGGAAAGAATCGGAATTTAAGAAGTATTTTAAAGATGGGTACGGTGTATTTGTTGATGTGAAAGGAATTTACAAAAATCAAATTAGTGAATTAGAATACTGGAGTTTATAATGCCTTTAGGTCGAAATATATTAATAACAGGTGGAGCCGGATTTATTGGTTCTCATGTGGTGCGCCATTTTGTGAATAAATATGCCGAAGATACAATTATCAATTTTGATAAGCTTACTTACGCAGGTAATTTAGAAAATCTCAAGGACGTCGAACATGCTAATAATTATCGATTTGTAAAAGGCGATATTTGCAATACAGAGGAGTTAAACCGTCTGTTTGAAAAGTTTGAAATTACCGACGTTATACATCTTGCGGCAGAGTCTCATGTTGATCGTTCTATCTCGGGACCTATGGAGTTTGTCACGACCAATGTAGTTGGTACGGTGAATCTACTAAACACCTGCAAGGCCCATTGGAAGAACTTGGAGAATCATGTTTTTTATCATGTTTCTACTGACGAAGTGTATGGAAGTTTGGGAGATGAAGGGCTATTTACGGAGGAAACTGCATATGATCCCCGAAGCCCATATTCCGCATCAAAGGCGAGCTCTGACCACTTCGTTCGTGCTTATCATCACACTTATGGTTTGAACATCCGGATATCCAATTGCTCCAACAATTATGGAAGTTATCAGTTTCCTGAAAAACTAATTCCGCTCATGATTCATAATGCTGTAGAAGGTAAAGAGCTGCCAATTTACGGGGATGGCAAAAATATAAGAGATTGGTTATGGGTTGAAGATCATGCGAGTGCTATTGATGTCATATTCCATCGAGGGGCGAAAGGAGAAACCTACAATGTAGGTGGCTTGAACGAATGGACAAATATTGATCTGGTCGAACAACTTTGTACGATTATTGACCAACAACTGAATCGACCTGAAGGAAGTACAAAAAAGCAAATTACCTTCGTAAAAGATCGGGCAGGACATGATCGACGGTATGCTATTAATGCTGATAAATTGGCTACAGACCTCGGTTGGCAACCATCCATTCAATTTGCTGAAGGATTGCGCAAGACCGTAGATTGGTACCTCCATCATCAGGATTGGATTGAAAAGGTCATTACGGGGGATTATAAAGCCTATTACGCAGCACATTATAACCGCTAAAATTATATGAACTGGATCAAGTCACTTTTTCGTAAACAACCCGATGAACCTTACGGACTGAGTGATATTGGTGTGGATATGCACAGTCACCTCATTCCTGGAATTGATGATGGTTCCCAGTCGATAGAAGAAACTTTAGGCATGTTGGTGCGTTTTGAATCGCTGGGGTATAAGCATTTAATTACGACACCACACGTGATGCAGGATCAATATAAAAACACATCGTCTATTATTTTGGAGGGCCTCGAAAAAGTGCGTGAAGCAATTCGTACGCATCAATTATCGATTACAATTGATGCTGCTGCGGAATATTACTGCGATGAATTTTTTATTGATAAGATTCAAAACGATGAGTTATTAACTTTTGGTAATCATTATGTGCTTTTCGAATTTTCATTCTCTGCCAAACCGCGATTAATTAACGAAGCTATTTTTGCATTAAAAAATAAAGGATACCAACCTGTTTTAGCTCATTTTGAGCGATATGCTTTTTACCTGGAAAATGGTCAGAAAGCAGTAGAAGATTTGAAAAATAGAGGGGTTTTCATACAAATGAATTTAAACTCGCTCACTGGGCATTATGGAAAGGCGATTCGAAATCAAGCGCGTATGCTAGTCGATAATGGATATGTCGATTTTGTTGGTTCCGACTGTCATCGCATGGAACACCTCGATATATTGGAAAGTAATTTACGCGACCCCTATTTTCATCAATTGAAGGATTTAAAATTACTGAATCGATTGTTGCAACAATAACGAGGGCTACTTTTTCCACTTTTATGCTTCAACGAAATGTGGCCATTTTTTCATATATTGAATGAACACTTCACTGAGTCCTTGATCTTTTAAATAGGCGCTAGATACTGGCGTTTCAACAGGTTTGAAATCAACATTATTGATGATGCGCTGTGGGAAATCGTGATGTAAAATTGCTGACCGACCAATAGCTGCATAATCGACCGACTGGTTCAATATTTGTTTAACATCTTGAGCGGTTCGGATTTTACCAGCAACAGTTAATTTGACATTGCCTCGATCTAATTGAGTAAAATATTGGAGTAATGGTTGATCCTTGTATGCTTCATTTTCAGGTAATTTAAAAACATCCCAAAGTGAAATATCTAAAAAGTCGATATGATTGGTTGCTATAAGTTGCCGGCAGACGGTTTGAACCTCGCCTAGATCCATACCAAATCGCTCTGGGGAAAGGCGCACGCCTATTAAAAAATCGTTACCACAATGAGCGCGTATTTCTTCGATGATTTCAAATAACAGTCGCGATCGATTAGTCAGGTTCCCACCATATTCATCTGTGCGATGATTGATCGCAGCACTCAAAAATTGGCAAAGTATATAACCGTGTGCGCCATGAATCTCCACGCCATCGTACCCCCAGTTCTGCGCCCTTTTAGCCGCTGAAACAAAATCTTCGCGAAGATTATGGATTTCGGTTAATGTTAGCGCTCGAGCACCGAACTTCTCGTTGTCGGAAGGACAAACAGGGTTGTTGTCAATAAGTTTTTTAGGTGATCGCATACCTGCGTGATGCAACTGAATGACGGCCAGGGAGCGTTGAGATTTTATTGCTCGTGTCAACCGTTCGTGTCCAGCTTTGAGTTGATCAGAAAATATACCGAGTTGTCCCGCAAACCCCTTACCAATTTGTTGCACATGTGAAGCGCAAGTCATGGTTAAACCAAAACCTCCTTCCGCTCGCATCTGTAGCCAGCGAAATTCGTCGTCTGATAATGCACCATTTTCATGACTTTGTTCGTTAGTCATGGGAGCAAGCATGAAGCGATTCTTCATTTTTAGTCCGCACTTAAATGTCAATGGCTGAGACGCTTTCATTGTTGTGTTTTTATATCAGTAAAACTATTGCACGCCGTTTTCAGGGATAGATTTGTGCATGTTTTCTTCTAGAGCTACTGAAATGAAGCTCTGAAAATAGAAAAAGGATACTGATTAGTTGTTGGTATTTTCTTCCAGCGCTTCGATACGTTGTTCGAGTTGATCTACATCACCTTTTAGTTCCTTCAATGCTTCAATGAGCACAGGAACCAGTTGATTGTAGTTCACCGCTTTATAGGGTGTATCATCTCCTGTATTTGAAAAAATAGCTTTTTCTTCAATCATTTCAGGAAACAGTGCTTCCACTTCCTGGGCAATGACACCGTATTCCTGACGTTCGCGAGTCTCAATCCCCCCCCCTTTTAATCGGTGTTTTGTAGCAATGGTGTAATGCTTACCATTCAATTGCATAATTTTATTGAGTGCATTTGGGATCGCGGCAAAATCATTTTTAAGTCGTTGATCGCTCAAATTAAAATTACCAGCACCGATGGCAAAAACAGAACCGTCAATTCCAACATCAGCAGTAAAGTAACCCGCCCATCCGTTGGTTGCATCTGTCGTCTGTCCGTAAATGCCGTTAAAGCCAATGCCGTATGTTCCTACTGCAAGGACACCACCACCGCCGGGTATTGGATTGTTACCGTAGACTCCAAAACCATCTCCATTAGTGGCCTCTCCGACTACACCATTTAACCCAATACCACTAACGCCTGATCCACCTGATGTGCGTAAATTGTTTCCAAAAACTGCGGCAGTTCCACTTGCTCCAGCTGAAACTTGACCAGCAATGGCATAACCCGCACCAGTATTTTGTCCTAATACCGCAGAATTCGTGGGTTCACTACTGTTAGTTTCTCCTTGTATAGCGGGGAAGGTGTTAGAAACATTCGTATTTTGACCTCTTATCGCCACACCTGTATTGGAATTGTTGGCGTCAATGGCAAAAGAGTTCGCGTTTGGACTGTTTACGGAGAGTGCTGTGGTATTCGTACCACCATTGTTGATTTCAACTGCTCCATTATCCGCTGTTATTGAACGGCCTGCACCTGCACCGCCTTCGTCGTATGCTAGGTCTAGCGTATTGGCCCCACCGCCACCACTCGATCCATCTTGAGCAATGATTTCCCAGTTAGAACCATCCCAAACATAAGAGATACCGTCGTTTGAATTATAATAAGCGTCATTGAGTGCAGGTGATCCAGGTGCACTCGTAAAAGTGCCCAGCCAGTTTAATGAAATCCCGTTAGGTCCTTGAGGCCCGGCAGGTCCTTGCGGCCCTTGGGCTCCCTGTGCTCCCTGTGGTCCCTGAGGTCCTTGAGGTCCTTCCAGATTTGGTGTAGTGAAAGTTGAACCATCATCATAGACGAAAGTCAAAGTACCATCACCATTGTCTATTGTATTAGTGATCCCATTTCCATCAGCACCTTGTGGCCCTTGTGGTCCAGCAGGCCCTTGTGGTCCGGCAGGTCCTTGAGGCCCAGCCATATTTTCAGTTGTATATGTAATGCCATTTTCAAAAATGAACGTTGCTGTACTATCACCGTTGTCCACGATTTCAGAAATACCGTTAGACGCTCTTTCCGTATAAAGAGCATACGGCACACTCCATAACTGTTGTGTACCCATTTCCTGATATTCTCCGGAAATGTCAATTTCTACTTTTAAAAAATGAAGCCCTGTACTCCAGTCGATATCAGAAAAAGCGGCAGAACCGACTTGAAACCCTTGACCAATAATCACGTCAAAAAGACCAGACTCATCGGTGGAAGTCGTATGTTCTTCCTGAAAAGCTTCTGTTCCATCTATTTCATCTTTTAATATCGAAAATCGAACTTTGATAGCTTTGCTTTTGACGGGAACCATAGAAGCATCTGTTCCAGGCAACTCCCCTGTTTCGTTATTATAAGCCACCGCTTGATAATTAATTCCTTCGGGTGGAGCTTGACTCATACTATAAAATGTACATAAGCTCAGTAATAAAAGTGTAAATATACGTGTCATAGTTGTCATTTTTTTAATCTAAAGCAATCCCGATACCTAAGAGTGCACCGTGATAGACATTACGGGTTTGCTGGTCATTACTTTCATTCTCAATTTGATTAATACCTATTCCAAAGCGATACTCTAGTGAAAGTGAAATGCTTTCGGAAAGGTGCGCACGGAAATTACTAAAACCGTAGGTGCTGAATTCAAAACGATTCATTGATTCCTCTTCGGTAATTGACAGGCGCGTATCACCTATTAATTGTTCTCCGTTTAGTAAGTATCCTACACCTATTGCTGCTCCTGGTTGTATTTCAAAACGCTCATTTTTAAAGAGGTGATAGCCATAACCAATATTAAAATTGAAATAATTCATTTTCCATGTAACTGCGGTATTTTCGAGGGTCTTTTTAGCTCCAGCTTGACGAAGCAATAACTCTGGTCGTATTGAGTGTTTATCACTCGTAAATGACGCGTTCAGACCAAATGAGTTATACATCTGATATTCCAGCGATTGATCTTTTTTGTCAGCCGAATTTTTAAATAAAAAATTACTAAATTGTTTTCCGCCGATTAAATCTAATGACCGTAGCGAAAAGTCCTGAGCCTTTGAAGTTTGAGCTGTTAACAGAAATAAAAGGCCAAAAATTAATTGTTTAAACATTATTTCGTCAAGATTAAATGTTCATGAATAATCGTGTTTTTAAAGGAGATCTGTAGGGTATAGGTTCCCTTGGTTAACTGTTGATTCAGCTGTAATTTGTTTCCAGGATAGAGCGTGAATGAACCTTCCTGGCAAATGGCTCCTAAACTGTTGATGATTTTGTAAGTAACATCAGTATTCCGCTCGATTGTGGTAAGGAATTGTATCGTTCCCGTGGTTGGGTTGGGGTAAATTGTCAGATCGTGCTGAGCGTTCGATCGCCCTATCAATAAATTGGATTGCTGAAATCCTTGTTTTACTACTGTTTCTTGTTGGATTGAAGTACCTACTATACTGGATTGTCCGACACTTTGTGATAAACTTACGCCCTGATGTCTCATGACCGAACCGAAAGCGTTAAGAGAACTTCTCCGTATACTTTGGGTAAGACCAATGTCACAATTACCCAAAACAACAATTAACAAGAAAATATGTAGTAAAAACTTCATAGTTTAATTAGTGACCCAAATATAACTAAAAAACCTGATATGTTTAAGATTTTAGTGAAATTTGGTACATATTCACTTGTGCTTTGGGAGGTCAAGGAAAGATCATTTTCAATGATGACATGATTTATTGATCGAAATCCGTAATTTTAAGCAAACACTTTTTAAGGTACCATTACAAAATATGAAACATTTGAATTGTTGGTGGATTACGGTTTTCTCAGATGAAAAATCTCAATTGTTAGGAAATGTATCTGCTGTCGTTTTTCTGGAGGAAGCGCTAAAAACGTATCAGATGCAACGAATAGCCAATGATATGAACCAACCTGCAACTACTTTTATTTGGAAAGAAGAGGAGAAGTGGAATATTCGCTGGTTTGCACCAGCAGCTGAAATACCGTTGTGCGGTCACGGTACAATGGCTGCTGTTGGTTTGTTTGATTATCTGGAAAAAGCAATACCAACTTTTGATTATACGCATGGGCGAGTAAGTGGTTGCACTGAAAACAATACGATATACGCTGAACTCAATAGAGGTAGTTTCAAAATTGCTCCAGTTGCACAAGGTTTGGAAGAAGCATTAGGCGTTGAAATTGTAGCACATTATGCATCTTCTGATAAAAATATTGTGCTCTTGAAGTCCGAAAAGGAGTTACAAGAAATGCAGCCTAATTTTGATGCCTTGAAAAAACTCAAGCCATTTGGTTATGCTGTTACAGCGAAAGGAGATCAGGTTGACTTCGTAAGCCGAACCCTCGTTCCCAAAGTTCAACAACTTGAAGATCACGCCACGGGCTCTTCACATACTGTTTTGGTTCCATTTTGGAATGAGCGATTAGGTAGACATCAATTATCCGCTACTCAGCTGAGTAGGAGAGGGGGGAAGTTTAAATGCAGACTGTCAAATGATCATGTTACCCTGGGAGGAGAGTACAAAGTACTTGCTGAAGGTAAAATTATAATATAATTGTTTATGGGCGAATATATTTTAGAAACTAAAGATTTCATACTGCAAAAGTAAGCAATTATTTGTCTTTTACGGTTTTCTTTTGATAGTAAAAGGCTGGGAGTAAAATCAATACGAAAATGGGCTGTATCAGAAATCGCCTAATGTAAAAGATAAAAAGGTGAACTTCTGAGGTCATGTCTGAAATAAAATACCAAAACAGTGAAATTAAA
>CAJXMN010000054.1 GCA_913056215.1 uncultured Flavobacteriales bacterium
GCTTTACGGAAAAAGACGGTGAGATTATAACCGAAACCAACCACAGCGGTGGAATTCAGGGTGGAATTTCCAACGGGCAGAATATTTTTATGCGCGTTGCTTTTAAACCTATAGCTACGCTTATGCGCGATCAACAGAGTATCGATAAACATGGTCAGGAAGTAATAGTTCAGGGTAAAGGGAGACACGATCCTTGTGTGGTCCCACGTGCCGTACCAATCGTTGAATCGATGGTGTCTATTACGTTGCTGGATCATTTATTAAGGAATCAAACAACGCATTTGAACAATGGCAAATAATAAGAAAAAGAAAAAAATGGCACTACACTGGAAGATTCTCATTGGAATGGGACTTGGCGTGCTTTTTAGTTTGGTATTGCTCAGCACCTCATGGGGCGCTAGTATGACCACTTACCGATTGGGAGGAGAAGATGTGGAGATTTCTCGCGCTGCACTTTTCGTAAAGCACTGGATTAAACCCTTTGGGAACATGTTTATTAACGCGTTAAAGTTAATTGCTGTTCCGCTGATTTTGGCTTCGCTCATCAAAGGAGTTTCGGACCTTAAGGATATTTCTAAACTATCCAAAATGGGATTGCGGACAATTTTGATTTATCTGGGAACAACGGTGCTGGCAGTAAGTATTGGTTTATTAGTGGTAAACATTGTAAGTCCGGGTAAATCAATCACGGAAGATACGCGGAATAATCTGGTCGAAACATATAGTGGAGATGCTTCTGTGAGTATTAATAATGCAGAAAAACAAAAGGAATCTGGACCGTTAAGAGCACTTGAGGATTTGATACCAGACAATATTTTTAGTGCAGCTTCCGACAACGGGAATATGCTGCAAGTGATTGTATTTGCTATCTTTTTTGGTGTAGGTTTAATTTTAATTCCCGAATCCAAATCCAAACCAGTCAAATCTTTTTTCGATGGTTTTAATGAAGTGATCCTCAAATTGATAGATTTAATTATGCTCGCAGCACCAGTGGGAGTTTTTGCCTTACTCGCTGGTCTGGTAGTGGAATCGCCTAGTCAAGATTTGTTCGTAGCGTTGCTATGGTATGCGATGAGTGTAATTATCGGATTATTATTAATGATTATTTTCTATACAGTTATAGTTTCACTCGTTACGAATAAGGATCCGCGATTCTTTTTGTCTGGAATTGCACCAGCTCAATTACTTGCTTTTAGTACGAGTTCCTCGGCTGCCACGCTCCCTGTAACAATGGAACGCGTTGAAGAGCATTTAGGGGTTCGTGAAGAAGTGACAAGCTTTGTTTTGCCTATTGGAGCCACTATTAATATGGACGGAACGAGTTTATATCAGGCTGTTGCTGCTATATTTATTGCTCAAACATTCGGAATGGATTTATCACTCGCGGCTCAGCTGGGTATCGTGACCACTGCAACGCTGGCAAGTATTGGTTCTGCAGCAGTGCCCGGCGCTGGTATGGTGATGTTAGTCATTGTTTTAGGCCAAGCCGGAATTCCTGAAGCTGGATTAGCGTTAATTTTTGCAATCGACCGTCCTCTGGATATGTTACGTACAACAGTCAATGTTACTGGAGATGCGGCAGTATCAATGATGGTGGGCAAATCTGTAGGGAAACTAGGAAAACCAAGAGTTAAGGACTGGGATGATAATTATTCACATGCTGACAACGAATAATGTATAATTTAAAACTACTTGACATCGTGATTCAAGGGGTGGGCTTTTTAATAGCCCTGATGCTGTTGATTGTATTTGGAGCGTATGGCTATTTTTACTGGATCTCCATTGGACTGATGGGTTGGGTATTAGTCAGCACTTTGTTGCACTTTTTTGTCGTTGGAAAAATGGGTACATTCCGAATAATCTATCTTTTCATCTTTGTCGGACTATTACTCATCGGAGGGGTTACTATGCTTTTTGACGTAGCTTTTGCGAAAATCAATTTTTACCTTAGACCATTTTCAATTTTAGCTTTGTTATTATACATCATTTTGACTATAAGTGAATTTCAACAAGTGAAGGCTCCGCGCAAAGAAGACCTGGACTTTTAATGATGAGAACATCAGATCTTAAATTTCAGCGCACTGTCACTTTTATTTGAACGTTCCTTACTTCGCAGTAACTTTCGGATTTGAAGGTAATCTAGGAAGTAGATAACGCGCAATGATATACTATTGTACTGGTCTGCACGCAATGTGTTGTCTAGATTAGGACTAAAAGCAATAGAGGATTGACTGTCTTCTGTGAAAATATTATTCTTCCAGACTAAATTCAACTCGCTAGCAGGTGAAAAAATCCAGCGGTACACCATGTCTATACTAAATGCATTGAAATTCGTGTTGTACTTGTGTTCTCCGTTTATGGTAGTTTCACTAATCTCAGTGGCTGATAAAGCTCCTTTTTTGTTGAGTATGAAAAACTTACTATAATTCACTTTTGACCAGTAGTGCCGAAGGCGAAATGTAATTCCGGACACGTTGTTAATGGTATAGCGCAAATCGATCGTGTTGGTGGTTGTCTGAACGTCGCGTTCTCCAAATACAGGTCCTTCCATGGATGGTTGCTGGCCAATGAATGGAATGGCGTAGCCACGTTGATTGACATCAAATTGTTGACGAAATGAATAAACCAGAAAGACATGATCTCCTATTCTAAAACGGGGAGATATTTCGTAATTCGCAGCTTGCCAAGGTGTTGTTTGATAATTACGTGCACTCATGTTGATGTCGAGAGCGAAGGGTTTCTGATAATTAGAAGAGATCCAAAAACCACCGCCGTAATTAATAGGTTCTTTAAAATAGTACCCAGGAGTTCGAGGTTCAAAATAATCATTGCGCTCAGTCATTGTTCCGGAGAAATTGAAACCAGCAGAATGAAATTTTCGATTTGTAAAATTCACAGAAGTATTGTAATTGAGTCCTACGAAGGCGTTAGGATTGTATAGTCTGCTGTAAGTGGAAGAGAAGTTACCACTAATTCGATTCAGTTTCCAAAAAGGTTTAAATATTCGATAACCAATAGCTCCTGTCAGGTTACGTTTATTATTGTTTGATAAGAAACCTAAATCGTTAGGATCATAAGTGTGACTTTGCTCCAGGTAATTGACATCGTAGATAAATCGTCCCGACTGTTTCCCAAGTTGAACCTTGTATTGATGACCGAACCGATTTCCGTTGCGTTCATATTGCTGAGAAAGTGCCGCATCTCCATTGACGAAGTAGGTGTTGTCTTTGGAGTTTAAGCTCGTACTTAAGGCGGTGACGTTGGCATCGTAAGTATCACCAGATCGCCATACATTGGTATTGGTAAATGTTATGGAGCTATTTTGTTTGAGGTTTTGATCGAGAACGACCACGTTATAATTTGCAAAGGGAGCGGTTCTAATGTTTCGTCGGTCACGCGAGGTAGTGTCTTCCACCACAGCATATTGCTCTCCACTGATGCCATTAAAAACTCCAATTCCCAATCCGTTTTTGTTACGACCAGAAACTTTGGTTGCATTCAGGAGCGGTGACTTTGTCGGGTTATTAATGATACGTTCGTGCTCTTGAATTTCTTCATTCACTTTAGATCGGTTGATAGGGCGTCCACCAACTCTTCGACTGTAAAAATGACCTGTTTTTTCGAATAACTCAGTTCCCTCATTGAAAAAGGGTCGATTTTCATCGTAGAATACTTCAAAAGGGGAGAGGTTCAAAACAATATTATCAGTAACGACCTGACCAAAATCGGGAATTAATGTCATATCCAGAGTGAATGCTTCATTGATCCCGTATTTGATATCTAGTCCTCCATTAAAATCAAAATTGAGGTCTTTGGTAAAATCATGTTCGATGGGAAAGTGTTCCACATAGGAAGAAATATAAGGAGAGAAAAAAAGGCGAACAGGAGGTTCAATATCGCGAAGACCAGTCAATTTACCCGCCTGAGCGACCCGATTATCAATATCAGGCTTGATCGTATTCCAGGTCGCTTCTTCGCGATTTAAACTAATGTAACGGGCGAAATTTACGCCCCAGGTTTGAATATCTTTTTCCGCAAATCGTATGGCACTGTATGGAATTTTCATTTCTACAGTGTATCCCGAATCGCTGTGATGTACATCAGAATACCAAATCATATTGAGATTACTATTATAAGATTGAGCGTAAATCTTGGCATCATATTGAACACCCGCAGTCGATACAGAAAATACAAATCCGTTCAGTTGATCGTTATAAGTGTCCAGCATAATGGAAAAATAATCGGTATTGGAATTGTAATTGTCGCGTTGGGATAGTACATGAGAAACATCCTTTGGTTTTGAGTAACAGTGTGCCCCTACGTAGATAGCTTCATCATTATAACCGATACGAACACGCGTTTTATTCGTTGATGCCTCTCCAGCATTCGGTTCGATTTGTGTAAAACCAGTAGATACAGGGAGAAAGTTCCAGCATGAATCATCCATTTTTCCGTCGATAGACGGAGCTTTATGTATACGGGTGGCCGATACTTTCTTTTGGGTAAGGGCCGCCGCACTCAAAAATATTGATATAGCTAAAAAGAATAATTTCACTGGTGCAAATATAAGGTTCTATCGAATGCAATAAATAAGGTTGAGACGATTTCGCAACGGATAATTCATAAGGCGACAAGAATTTATTTTTTCGTGGAGATATGTGGTTTTTGAATGTCTTGAAATTGTTAATAACAACGTGGAAAAACCGCAAAATGGGTGCGTATAACCTTGAACTGTTTTCGTATATTTGTTGGTGTACTGATTATAAAGGTGCGCTTTTTAGGCACGAAAATTTAATGTTAAAAAGATGAGTGAAGAAGAAAAAAACAGAGGAGATTATTCTGCAGATAATATTCAGATTCTTGAAGGATTGGAAGCAGTACGTAAGCGTCCTGCCATGTATATTGGAGACGTTGGTGTCAAAGGATTGCACCATTTGGTGTACGAGGTGATAGACAACTCTATTGATGAGGCGATGGGAGGTTATTGTGACACGATTGGTGTTTCAATTAACGAAGGGAATTCTATTACTGTGGAGGATAATGGCCGCGGTATTCCTGTAACACTTCATAAGAAAGAAAATAAATCTGCTTTAGAAGTCGTAATGACAGTTCTTCACGCAGGTGGGAAATTTTATAAAGACACGTACAAAGTATCTGGTGGTTTACACGGTGTTGATGAATCCTGTGTAAATGCATTGTCCAGTTATTTAAAAGCTACGGTGTACAGAGAAGGGAAGGTCTTTGAACAAGAATACAAAATTGGCGCACCACAGTATGACGTGCGAGAAGCTGGAGATACCAAATTGAACGGTACTGTCATTACTTTTACGCCGGATGATTCTATTTTTGAGAGTATAGAGTTTAGTTATGATACTTTAAGAGCAAGAATGCGTGAATTGGCCTTCTTGAATAAAGGGATTACTATTACCATTGCTGATTTGCGTGAATCGTCGAAAGATGAAGAAGGGAAATCACCTTCAGAGACCTTTCATTCAGAAGGAGGGTTGAGTGAATTTGTAAAGTATCTGGATAAGTCTAGAGAAGCGCTTATAGAAGAAGTCGTTCATGTAGATGGAGAGAAAGATGGTATTCCCGTTGAAGTGGCGATGTCATATAATACATCTTATACGGAGAATATACAAGCTTACGTTAATAATATTAATACCCATGAAGGGGGGACGCACCTCACTGGTTTTCGACGTGGTTTGACGCATACATTAAAAAAATATGCTGAAGAATCAGGGATGTTGTCGAAAGAAAAAATTGAAGTAACTGGAGATGATTTCCGGGAAGGGCTTACGGCTGTTGTATCGGTAAAAGTGGCTGAACCACAGTTTGAAGGTCAAACGAAGACTAAGCTGGGGAACAGAGAAGTACAAGCTCCCGTTTCGCAAGCGGTATCGCAGATGCTGTCGAATTATTTAGAGGAGCATCCTGCTGATGCAAAAAAGATTGTCGAAAAAATTATCGTTGCGGCACGTGCGAGAAATGCAGCCCGCAAAGCACGTGAAATGGTCCAGCGAAAAAATGTGATGTCAGGATCTGGATTGCCTGGAAAACTAGCGGATTGTTCTTCTAAAGATCCAGAAATGAGCGAGGTATTCCTCGTTGAGGGTGATTCTGCAGGTGGTACGGCGAAACAAGGTCGAGATCGAATGTTTCAGGCTATTATGCCTTTGCGCGGTAAAATCCTGAACGTTGAAAAAGCCATGCAGCACAAAATATTCGAAAACGAAGAGATTAAGAATATCTATACAGCTCTTGGAGTTCGTGTTGGAACAGAAGATGATTCTAAAGCGTTAAATACCGACAAGTTGCGCTATCATAAAATCATTATTATGTGTGATGCCGATGTCGACGGTGCGCATATTGAGACGTTGATTTTGACCTTCTTCTTCAGATATATGAAAGAGTTGATTGAGCAAGGCTATATTTATATCGCTACGCCACCTTTATACTTATTGAAAAAAGGAACCAAGTTTGAGTATGCATGGGACGAAGATCAACGCGATCGATACGTTGAGCGGATGCGTGGAAATTCACCTATCAGTTCTGTAGGTATTCAACGTTACAAAGGTCTTGGTGAGATGAATGCGGAACAGTTGTGGGATACAACAATGAATCCGGAAAATCGCACCTTGAGACAAGTGACGATTGAAAATGCAGCTGAATGTGATCAGATCTTCTCCATGTTAATGGGAGATGATGTACCACCGCGTCGCGAGTTCATTGAGGACAACGCAAAATACGCGAATGTGGATGTTTAAATTGTAAATTGTATTCGTTCTAAAGCCGTGCACATACCTGTACGGCTTTTTTTGTACGCTTATTTGAATTATTCTTATGCACCGTTGGTCCGTGAAAGAATCGAATTGGTGTGACTGATCGATGTAATAAATCTGTGAGTAATTGTCATGTGTAGGAGCTGCTGAAGCGACATGCACAGAACTTGAAACGTACTTGGTGTACCTTGGAATGTATAAGGAAGGTATCTAAAAAACACAAGAGGGAATGGACAGGCGTCCAATTCCCTCTTGCTAATCAACCTAACTTAACCACCTAAATCAGTACAAATATATAATTGATTAGCCGATCTCACAACTATTTACTCCAAATCTTAACAATATTTAGACAAAAAATGTTAAAATATGAAACGATAGCGTATAACATATTGAAAATCAGTTATGGGTGTAAGATTTTTTTAGGGTCCTCGAGTATGTGTCCAAAGATTCGAGCGGTACTTACGCTTTTCGTCATTTGTCTTTACAAGCAGTGCTTGTTTTTTAGCAATGAAAAGAAAGGGTTGGTAGCATAGAGTTCTTTAGTTTTAGCCATGTAATTCTTTCTAGCTTGATGTACCTATGATTTCATGTAAATCAATTAGATTTAATGGTGTTGTACAATTGATTCAGAATAACAAATAAATGGGATTAAAGGAAGAAGGGATTTAGTGATCGTGATTAAATAATGGTCTTATACTAACATGAGTTAACGTGCCTTCTTTATAGTTAATATTAAAATAAACGAATGTGATAAGTTTAAGGGGTAGGGAGGGATGAAAAACACAAGAGGAAATGGACAGGCGTCCGATTTCCTCTTGCTATCAACCTAACTTAACCACCTAAATCGATACTAATATAACACATTGAATTCGAGTTACCAAATTAATTACAAGAAATTGCAAATTATTTTATTTTCCGATAAAAAGATGACGTTCTTTGGGTAAAATATGATTCCTTCCGAGCGGACCTTCGTTCATCAGCAAGTCGATAATTGATAAGTTCGGCACGAATTCAAATTTATCTTGAAATACTTGAATATAGCGTCGTTGTCTATAGTTAAATTTTTTTTGATCGAGTTGAACGCGCCAGTCCAATTTGTTTTTAGGGGCTTGGTACTTGTTCGAAAATGTGGTCTCGATTTGCAGATCAAGCCATTCTAATAGTTGTTTTAAAATACGTTGATTGAATTGATACAGTAGTTTATCATCGTGCTCAATTAACGATTTGATGAGCGGTCCGTAATAGAAAAAATAAGGCGCATGTTTGTAGCTACTTTCAATGGCTTTCCAGTGATCTTTCCTCCAGTTTGAATCGTTGCTTATTTCAATATCTTTTACAGCTGTTTTGCTTCCAGCTGGACGAATCACGGGAACACTCAGGTACAAGGGACCGTTACTTTCAAGAATGCGCGTTCGATTGCGCCATGTTTGTTTCTTGTAAAACTCATGTATGTCAATGACAATGGAATCTTCTTTTCCCATTGCCTGGAAATAGGGAATAGAGCCAAAGTAATTCGTAGAGAAAAGCATTATTCAATTAAAGTAAATATACGGTTCCATCGCACGCCATCAACAGGGTGTTTTGAAAACCAGACCATAGAGGCCCTTCCTACAATGTGATCTTCAGGAACAAACCCCCACACCCTGGAATCTGCGGAATTGTAACGATTATCTCCCATCATCCAGTAGTAGTCCATCTCGAAAGTATAGGATTGAGCAGGCTCGCCATCAATGAAATATTCGCCGTCTTGTTCAGAAAAAGAGTGCCCCTCATAAGCAGTAATGACGCGTTTATACCATGTAACATTGTGCTCATTGAGTTTGATTGTTGCTCCCTTCTCAGGAATCCAGAATTTTTCGAAATTAGCAACCGTATTGTGATGGTCAAATGATTTTGGATAGTAACTCAAATTATCAGCCAACTCGCGATTACTCATTTTTTCGACGGATTTCCGTTTTGGGTTAACGAGTTCAAATGATGCATCCGGGTAATTCTTTTTAAGCAGTTCTTTTTGTTGAGCTGTCAGATTCATGATATTTCTTCCTTGATAATAATCGCGGTTGAGTTCCATGTCATATTTTGATTTTGCCACTCGTGGAGATGGTAGTCGCAAGTTTTTCACCACATACTGTAAATTTTGATGTGGAAAAATAGGTGCGGGCTCACCATTCACGAATACACGGGCATCGCGGATTTCAATCGAATCCCCTGCGATGCCTATACAGCGCTTAATGTAATTTTCTCGCTTATCTACAGGTCGCGCGATTACACCGTAGTGATGGATCATTTTTCCTTCATTGTTTGAATAAGTTTGTTTGTTGACTGCAATTTCTTCACGGGCTTTATCTTTCCAGTCCTCGTGATTTTCAATAAAATCGGCGTAGATTTGATTGATTTTGCGGTCTATATTACGATCCAGCTTTTGAGCTTCGATTCGCATAACACTATCCAGTGCTTTACCTTTGAATTTTAATGCGAGTTCTTTTCTCCGCTTCTGAAGTAGTCGATTACGATTGGGTAAAGTATTTCGATCAATTGATTGTTCATAAAGTCTGCGTGCTTCCGTATTTACAATTCCATGATAATCATGTCCCATCAACCCATTAGGCATACGGGGATCGTATACGGCCGTATCACCAGAAGGATAGTTGAATACGACCACGTCGTAATTGTCGACACTGGCCCAACCTGGAAGTCGCGTATAGTTCAACTTTTCCAGAGAAGTATAAGATTTGACATTTACCCATGGGATCGTATTGTGAACCAGTGGAAACGATAAGGGAGTAACAGGTACTTTGGGACCGTACGCCAATTTATTAACAAATAAAAAGTCGCCTACGAGTAACGTTTTTTCCATCGACCCCGTTGGAATTTGAAAGGGCTCAAAGACGTATGTTCTGATGATACTCGCTGCTATGAGCGCAAACAGAATACTATCTCCCCATTCTTTAATAATCGTTTTCTTACCTTTTTTTCGTTTTTGGAGTGATCCGAGTACGTATGCTACCACGTGACCGATGATAGGAAGTGCTAGAAATAGTACAAGATGGTCGCTGTATTTACGTCTTTCTAAATCTTCTTTCTTTTCCCAATCAGTGGTGAATTGCGGGACAAGTTCATCATCATTTGCAATTTTGCCCATGATAATAAAAGGAAAAAAGATTCCCTGAAGTGTATCGCCTACCGAAAAGAAGCCATGTTTTCTGATGAAACTCACATTAAAAACCATCCACATGATTAAATGGATTCCTGGAATAATCATCAGGAAAGCCCACCACCAAGGTTGTCCGCCTATTTTGGAAGCAATAGCATAATTATAACCTGGAATAAGGGCTTGCCATCTTTCATAACCTGCTTTCGGAAAACTTTTCCACCACATGGCTAAGTAAGGATAGATTAGAAAAAATAAATAGAAATAAAGTGCAGACATGATTGTTGTTTATGAGATCAATTATTAATTGTTTTTAAGTACGTCGCGCATCGTAAACACTCCTTGGTTTTCTGGTATCCACTCTGCCGCAATAACGGCACCAAGCGCAAATCCCTTGCGATTATGAGCTTCATGTTCAATCTTAATACTATCAATTGACGATTTGTAAGCGATTTTATGCGTCCCTTTAACAGCTGCTTTACGGATGGCATCGATTTGAATAGCATGGCTTGCAGTTGCTGATGTTTTATCACCTTGCGGGCAAAACCAATCTTCGTACTGGGGTTGATGCTGAATAACTCCTTCAGCTAAAGTAATCGCCGTACCGCTCGGTGCATCGCGTTTTTCGGTGTGATGCGTTTCTTCCATTGAGACTGCATAATCCTCATGAGGAGCCATGAGTTGAGCTAGTTGTTCATTCAATTCAAAAAAAAGATTGACACCCAGACTGAAATTGGATGCATGAACAAGTCCCATGTTAGTCGCTTTCACTTTTTCGGTTACATCTTTGATAGCATGGTTCCAACCCGTTGTTCCTATAACGCCAGGAATGTGTTTGTCAATTAAAAAGTAAATATTATTCAGAACAGCCTCAGGTGTTGAGAAATCAATGGCGACATCAATAGATTCCCAATTTGTATCGTGTAGTTCTTTTTCGCTGTTGATCTTCGCGCCAATGTTATGTTCGCGCTCTAGGGCAACTTTTTCAATTTCCTTTCCCATTTTGCCGTAGCCAATCAATGCTATATTCATAAATAGACTTTAAAATTGTTAAACAAAATTAGAATTAACTGCGACAGCACGAAGGGTTTTTAACGAAAATTAAAAGATAAAGAGAGACCAGGCGTTTGAAAGTCGTGCATACGTGGACTTAATCGTAATGAAAGATCCGGAGAGACATCAAATTCAGTAAAATGGGCTTCCACGTGCGCATCGAGTATATTTAATCCATGTACGACGATAAACGCAAGAATCATGAGGTCACGACTGCGCTGTTTCTGTTCGTAGAGCGTGAGAATTCCCTGGTTGTCAAATTGTTCGTATTGAGGTAAATTTGTAGACCCATTCTGCACGCGAAAAGTATACTCATCTTTCAGCGCTTTTTGCTCAATATGATTTTGAATCGCAAAATATCCTGTAACTCCAAGTCCAGCATAAATCAGCGGCACTTTCCAAAATGCTTTTTTTTCTCCCTTTGGCATTGCCATGTGGTTGTAAACCTGACCTGCTCCAGGCAAAATAAGAGAAAAAAGAGCTGCTTTGCGTGGAGAATGAGTTGTATCGACTAATTGAACATCATTCTTTATGAGCGAATCATTGTCAACGTCAGTGGTGTCCTCCAACTGAGCCAGGATAGGGGACGTACAGAGAACAGTGAGTAAAAAAAAACCTGTCAATTTCACCCCGTACATGTTACTCTTCGTTGAGAATTTCAATGATACGATTGAGGTCAACTTCAGAATTGAAATTGATAATAACCTTACCATTTCCTGTGGATTGTTTCTTGATCTGTACTTTTGCTGATACGCGATCAGATAGTGATTCTGTAAATTGAGACTGTGCTCGCGTTACATGTGCATCCGAAGTAGATTTTTTTGTTTTCTTTTCCGGTGTATCACTTTTGCCTTTGATAATTTTTTCTACTTCGCGAACAGATAGTTTTTCATTAATAATACGATCGAATAATTCGAGTTGATTTTTTTCATCAGCTATAGCCACGAGTGCTCTTGCATGCCCCATTGAGATTTCTTTTTCCCGAACCGCCAACTGAATGGGAGCGGGAAGTTTGAGCAGTCTTAAATGGTTAGTGATCGACGTGCGGCTTTTCGAAATTTGCTTTGCAAGTTGATCCTGAGTTAGACGGCACTCCTGGATTAATCGTTGATAAGAGAGTGCTACTTCAATAGCGTTGAGATCTTCACGTTGTATATTTTCAACCAGTGCCATTTCCAGCATCGTCTGATCGTTTGCGACGCGAATGTAAGCAGGTATTTCTTTAAGTCCTGCCAGCTGAGAAGCTTTAAATCGACGTTCACCAGAGATCAACTGATATTTATTCCGTCCTAATTTTCGAACCGTCAATGGTTGTATAATGCCGTGTTGTGCTATCGATGCACTCAATTCTTCCAGTGCTTCTTGTTCAAAATGGGTGCGCGGATTAAAGGGGTTGGCCTCAATAGCTGTAATTGGCAACATAGCCACGGAACCCAAAACAGAAGAATCTGATAGATCTCGCGAGGTAATATCCGTGGCAGAGCTTTCTAATAAAGCACTTAACCCTTTTCCTAATGCAGGTCGTTTTTTTGAATTAGAGCTCATCGTCTATAGAAATTTTGTTTTCGTCTGTATTAATTTTCGTTGCTTGATTTTTTTGAAGAATCTCACGAGCCAGGTTTAAATAGTTGACCGCACCTTTACTCGAAGCATCATGCATGATAATCGTAGATCCATGGCTCGGAGCTTCAGCTAAATTGGTGTTTCGGTGAATAACCGTGTCAAATACCAATTCCTGAAAATGTGTTTTTAGTTCTTCCACCACGTGGTTCGCCAAACGCAGGCGTGTATCGTACATCGTAATCAGCAGTCCTTCAATATCTAATCCCGTGTTCAATCGACCTTGAACTATTTTTATGGTGTTGAGCAGTTTTCCCAACCCTTCAAGCGAATAATATTCAGACTGTACGGGCACAATTACAGAATTGGCAGCTGTCAACGCATTCACAGTAATCAACCCCAGTGAAGGTGAACAATCTACTAAAATAAAATCATAATCGTCTTGAACCTTATCCAGTACTGTTCTCAACAAGTGCTCACGATTCGGCATGTTGATCATCTCCAATTCAGCTCCAACCAAGTCAATGTGTGAAGGTAAAACATCAAGACTCGGATTATCCGTCGAGAGAATGACTTCTGAAGGATGCACATCGTTAATGAGACAATCGTATATATTTTTGGTTTGTTTAGGATCGAATCCCACACCAGAGGTGGCGTTGGCCTGAGGGTCTGCATCGACGATTAACGTTTTATATTCGAGCACTCCGAAACTACCTCCTAAGTTGACGGCGGTTGTCGTTTTCCCAACTCCTCCTTTTTGATTTGCAATGGCAATAATTTTACCCATCTTTATTTTTCTAATTTTATGCTTAATAAAAAATCCTTTGAACAAGATAATAAATAATCTCGCGATGGCACGATAAAATGATCATAAATAAATGATATTTTTCGCCAAACAGAGGTTGGATTAACCTTCTAAGTCATCGAAATCTACTGAGGAATAGTCGGATGAGGGTAATGCGTTCTCGTATTCTGGCAACTCTCTTAATTCGCTAATTTTCGCCAATGCATCTTCCAGTCCTCCAGTAAACTTATCGAAATCTTCTTTGTATAAAAATATTTTGTGTTTTTGAAAGGAAGGTTTACCGTCCCGAAAGGTCTTTTTACTTTCCGTTAAAGTCAAATAAAGGTCGTTATTCCTGGTGGATTTTACATCAAAAAAATAAGTGCGTTTACCTGCGCGCACCACTTTTGAATACACTTCGTCGTTTCTTCCTCCGTTATTCCCTTCACTCATAACTCTACTATTTTATCAATAGAATACAAATATTTGGTTTTTTTTTCAGTCGTACAACATTTTGACTAAACTTGTTAATAACTTTACGGTATGATAAGTTGAAATAAAAGTGGTATTTATATGTTTTTAATAAATAGGAAATCAATTGCTTATATACTTTTTTGTACTCTTTTTCTTTGTAATTCCTGTAAGCAAATCTCAGATGAATCGGAAAATCCCACTTCTGGATTGACGGATACAAAAGATACAACTGAAATTATTAAACGAGATAGTCTTCCAGCAGATCCTTCTGTGAAAACGGAAAAAATAGAAGTGCCGGGAACACTTGAAAAACAAATAATGGCTGCAGGATTGGTAGACGTTCAGTCAATCGATAGTACTATTGAGGTAACGCTAAAATATGCTACAACAGATAATTTTGTAGGTATCGTTTTGTACGATTCGCTCAAGAAGGCTTATCTTCAACCTGAAGTCGCTGAGCGATTGCACCGTTCACAACGCGCTTTGCACAAAATTGACAGTACACTTTCATTATTAATTTACGATGCCGTTCGACCGCGTTCAGTACAACAGAAAATGTGGGATGCCCTGGACTCTGTTCCTGTTCGGCAGCGTATAAAATTCGTGAGTAACCCTAAAAATGGGAGTATTCACAATTACGGTTGCGCGGTTGATGTAACAATCGTTAATACGCTTTCTGGCCGTCCATTAGATATGGGGGCAGGGTTCGATGATCCTCGGAAAATAGCCTATCCGAGGTTAGAAGATGAAATGCTGGAAAGTGGTCGACTGGAAAAAATGCATCACATGAATCGCAAATTATTGAGACAAGTCATGAAGGAAGGTGGATTTTGGGTTTTATCGACTGAATGGTGGCATTTTAACGCTTATTCCAGGGCTCAGGCTAAGGAGAAATACGATCCTATAGAATAAAACGTTCACCGTCGTCCGGACAAAAAACAGGTTCAAATATTGCGGATGCTTCTTCTATGTGCTGCGCCGTGTCACGATAACGCGCTGAAAAGTGTCCAAGAATAAGCCGTTTTACGTTAGCCTTTAGTGCAATCGTTGCTGCTTGTTTTGCTGTAGAATGAAAGGTTTTACTCGCACGCTCTGCTTCTTTATCAATAAAGGTCGCTTCATGATAGAGTAAGTCACTGTCTTTTATATATGGAATGACGCTGGCATCAAAAGCGGTGTCAGAGCAAAAAGCATAAGTTTTTATGGGGTTGGGAGGATAAGTAACAGCATCGGATTCGACAATTTTCCCATCGTTATCTTCAATATCTTCACCCTCCAGCAATTTATTGATGTAAGCGACACTCACATTTTCATTTTCGAAAGCTGCTTTATTCAAACGTCGTTTTCCTTGTTTCTCGCTGATCTTATAACCTTGCGTTTGAATGCGATGGTTGAGCGGAAATGTATCAATACTAAGGCAGTTATCCTGAAAAACGGTTCCGCTGTAATTTGGTTCTATTTCCACAAATTCGATGGGAAAACCCCTGTAGATTCCTACGTGTTCGAACTGTTGAGTGAGGAATTTTTTAATATTTTGTGGGCCTATAATGCGTAGGGGTTGATCTCTTCCCAGCAGTTGCATGGTGCTAATGAGTCCAGGAAGACCAAAAACGTGATCGCCATGCAAATGTGAAATGAGTATAATATCAAGCTTTTGAAATTTTACCTTGAATTTTCGAAATTGTAGTTGAGTAGCCTCTCCACAATCAATCAAGATATGTCGCTGGTGGCAGTTGACGAATTGAGCGGTAGTACCCCGCGATAAGGTAGGAACAGCAGCACCGGCACCCAAAATCGTGACATCGAATGACATGAGAAAAGTTAAGGATTGAGCTCACTTAAGGCCGCGTCTACATCTTCTCTGATCATCAAGACGCGATCTAGTTGCGCAATTTCAATCATTTTTTTTACGTTGGGTTGCAAACCAGCCAAAATAAAATGACCACTTGAATCTTTGCAAAGTCGATTTGCTGTTAAAATAGCACTCAACCCTGAAGAATCGCAATATGAAGTATGCCCAAGATCAATGATAATATTATTGACACTGGATTTGTTCAGATTTAATATAGCAGATTTGAGTTCTGGCGCAATAGCAGCATTCAGTTTATCTGCCTGCGATGTAATTACGCTATAGTTATCTTGTTCAGTAACTGTAAAGTTCATTCGTTTTTTACTTTGTATTCAAAAATAACAAAAATTATTGACGTTCAATCTTTACGGCCAACAAGTAAATGATAGCCATGCGTATTGCTACGCCATTTTCTACCTGGTCCAGAATAATAGCATTTTGACTATCAGCTACATCACTGGTGATCTCAACACCTCGATTGATGGGACCTGGGTGCATAACCACAATTTCCTTTTCTAAACTGTCCATTAATGATTTATCCAATCCATAACGCATAGCATATTCGCGCAAGGATGGGATATGTTGCATGTCCTGTCGTTCAAGTTGGATGCGTAACATATTAGCTACATCACACCATTCCAGTGCTTCGCGGAGATTATGACTAACTTTCACACCTAAGAGCTCGATGTGTTTTGGGATGAGCGTAGTCGGACCACAAACCATTACTTCTGCACCTAACCTTTGCAGCGCATAGATGTTCGATAATGCCACTCTGGAATGGGAAATATCTCCGACAATAACGACTTTTTTACCCGCGACTGTTCCTAATCGTTCGCGAATTGAGTAAGTATCCAACAATGCTTGTGTGGGGTGTTCATGTTTTCCATCTCCTGCGTTAATGACGCGGGCGCCAATACGCTCCGATAGAAATTGGGCAGCACCAGGGTAGGGATGGCGCATCACTACCATGTCCACCTTCATTGAAAGTATGTTATTCACTGTATCGATCAGTGTTTCTCCTTTACTTACAGAACTATTTGAAGCACTAAAGTTGACGACATCAGCACTGAGGCGTTTTTCTGCTAATTCAAAAGATAATTTAGTTCGTGTAGAGTTTTCAAAAAATAAGTTTGCAATGGTAATGTCGCGTAAAGAAGGCACTTTTTTGATGGGACGATTGATCACCTTTTTAAATTGATCTGCTGTTTGAAATATGATTTCAATGTCTTCAGCAGAGAGCTGCTCAATACCCGTTAAATGATCTACACTTAAATTATTCATGCTCGTTGGGCGTATATAAAATGACTTGATCTGTTTTTTCCGTTGCTTTCCACTCCACAGTTACGCGTTCTGATATGAGTGAATCGACTGTTTTACCGACATAATCTGCTTGAATAGGCAGATGCCGTTTAAAACGTCGATCAATAAAGGTGAGCAATTCGACTTCGCGCGGTCGTCCAAAAGCCAGGAGCGCATCCAGGCCGGAACGGATAGTTCTTCCCGTGTAAAGTACATCGTCTATAAGAACTACGCGTTTGTTTTCAAGTGAAAAATCGATGTTCGTTACACTGGGGACGGGTGGTTTTTCGCGTCGTCTGAAATCGTCTCTGTAAAAGGTGATATCTAACGTGCCACAAGGAATGGAATAACCAACAATAGATTCAATGAGTTCCTTCAGTCTATCGAGTACGCGAACACCTCGAGGCTGCAACCCAATAAGGACAGAGGAAGAAAAATCATCGTGATTTTCGATGAGCTGACGACTGAGACGTTGCAAAGTGAGCTCAAACTGCTGCGCATTCAAAATAACTTGATTCTCCATCGGTTCAAATATAGAATTTATCGCCCATTTTTTATGCGCTTTGTTGAATAAGTTTTTTACTTTTTGGCGTGAAAAGCTTCAAATTAATTACTCTGGCATGATTTAAGGTTTGTAACTAATTGTTTAAAAAGGTTCTACTGTTATTTGAATGGAGAAATGTTTAATAATTGGATGGCCAAGGAGGAATGATTGTTGTTTCAGCGGTTGCATCGGCGAGGGATTTATCCCTCGCTGATGCAAGCCTAAACTATATGATAGTGGCTTCAGCCACTTGAAGATGAGTAGATCATTCAATAAAAAGCAAGCCGCTAAAACGGCCAGGAATCAGAAAATGAAATCTATTGCTTGCGGGATTGCCTGTCCGCCAGCAGGCGGGAATCCCGCAGCAATAGAATGCTCAGTCAAAATGCGGGGCATTGCAATGTATCAAGCTGATCCCTGCAGAGCCTGCTGAAGTATGTCGAGAGGCGATGCATACAGTTAACCGAAGTGAGCGAAGCCGAAATGTGCTATATCGAGCGGAGTCGAGATACGCTACTTATCCACTAAATTCGTGGTAGTACCTTTAACCTTTTATACGCTACTGCACCACCATTTTCTTCTCTTCTATCAATTCATTGTTTTTGATGAGGCGCACCAGGTAACCACCCGAAGAAAAATTGTGTTCGATAAAATAGATGCTTTTTGCATTGGGGAGGGCGATTTGATTGACTTTTTTGCCTCCAATGGTATAAAATTGCAGCATTACTTCCCCGACCCTTTCAACACAATTATAATCGTATATAACATGATCTTGAGGTCAATGGCTATTGACATATTCTTGAGGTAAAGCAGATCAAACTTCATCCGTTGAATCATTTCATCTACATTTTCAGCATAACCAAATTTAACTTGTCCCCAGGAAGTGATTCCAGGTTTTACTTTATTCAATTGTACAAACTGGGGTTCTTTTTCACAAATTCTATCAATGAAATACTGGCGTTCCGGTCGGGGACCAACGAGTGACATTTCTCCTTTTAATACATTCCAGAACTGTGGAATCTCGTCCAAGCGCACTTGACGCATAAAGCGTCCAATCTTCGTGATGCGATTATCTGTAGATGATGATAATTGCGGACCTGCTTTTTCAGCATTTGTATACATGGTTCTAAACTTAATGATATTGAAGGGCTTGCCATGTTTTCCTATGCGTTCTTGAAGAAAGAAAATGGGACCGTCGGAGGATGTTTTTACCAGAATAGCGAGCACCAAGTATACAGGAAGCAAAATCAGCATAGCTATCATGGAGATAAAAATATCCATCAGTCGTTTGATAACAAATTGCCAAAAAGGCATAATTTCCTCGTTGACTTCAATCAATAAGGCGCCAAAAATATTAGTCATTTTGACACTGCCGCTAAGCAGATCGAACATGTCTGGCCTAATTTTAATTTTGATGTCACGCCCTTGAATACGAGAAATGATTTGACGGAGTCGTTCGTGTTCAGTTGATTCCAGGGCAACAATGACCTCTTCAATGTCATATTGATTGAGAATTTCTTCTAAATCTTGCAGGTGCCCCAGATGGGGGAGTTCGAGATCTAATTCTTTATCGATACCATTGAGATTTATGAAACCGACGAAATCATTTCCTATTCCCTTGGGCAACGAATGTATCTCACTGTATATGGATACGGCTTTTTCACTCCCACCTATTAGTAGCGTGCGGAACCCCATTTTTCGTTGGGCAATTTGCCGGACAATGTAGCTGGTAATGAGTAGTCGCGGGATTAATGTAAGAACAGAGTGAATCAAAAATACGGCCGCTAAAAGCGTATAGTAGGAGTTGTAGTGTTCTATTTCATCATCTAAAATCAGCAGAAAGAAAATGGCTAATATTCCAACAAAAAATGATTGAATCGATAGTGCCAGTATCCGCATGAAATAGATTCTTCGAACATCGTTATAAGTACCGAGGACAAAATAAAGCATCCACCAGCAAATGGGTATTATTAAAATGCCGAGGTAAAACTTATCATCGATTTCAAACGAGACTCCCTCGACGTAGACTTTGCGATAATAGTAGAAAATAGCCCAAGATAAGGCCGCCATGAGTATGTCGGATACAACGAGTATAGATTTAATTAAACGCGGGCGCATGCTAACGATAGACTACTTTTATGTTGTCGAGATAGACGAATTTCTCTGTATCTAGTTCATCAAGAACTGCCGTAAAACTCATTTCATTGATGGGGGAGTTATTGCGAAAAGAGATGATTTCTTTAAGGTCAATGTAAATGTGTTTCCAGACTGGATTATCTTGAGGGTTTAACTGAATGTGAGGGTCTTCGTGGAACGTACTGTTCCCATAAGAAACGACTCCTGTTAGCATCGAGTTTGTATTGATAAAATCCATTTCTAAAAACACTTCGGCACCTTGCTTGGGGAGTATTTCGCCAAATGTCGTTATAGCCGAGAATAAAGAATCGGAGTTATTGAGCTCTATGGCCCCATAATTATTTCCCCATTCGAGATATTCCGGATCATCTTGTTTGGTGATTTGTGCATTGGATTCATTAGAGTAGTCAAACTTTAAAGATGCATTTTCAAAATCCTCGATGAGGAATTGAATATCCTTATAGTATTCTGTTTTGGGATCAATTGAAACAGTGTCACCTTTTATTAGTGTAACAGTCGCTTCGTGATTTTTCATGAAAGGATAGCGACGTTTTGTTGCTGAAATACCATTATTCACGATACCAGGAACCAGAATGAATTCGTGAGTTCCTCCTTCGATTACAGGTATTTTAGCTGGTAATTCAAAAGCTCCCAGCATTTTACCGTCCATACTAATAAACGCTTCAGTGACTGCGTGTGTTAGTTCACCAGCATCGTTTTGTGCCAGACTATTCTCAGTGAGCGTCCACGGTTCAACAATTACCCAGGAAGCTTCGGGTTGTTCTTTTGCACAATTCGTAAGCAATAAAACGATAAAAAGCGATGCGTAATAGTATTTCATAATCAATAATCTTAAGATTTTAACGGAGATTATCGCTGAATATTACTTTCTATGACAGATCCACTCAGTTTTAATTTCTCAAGAATCTGTTCTCCTACATCCAACGCGTTTAGACCATCCTCTAGTGTGACAATTGGCGATTGATTATTGACGATAGCATCACTGAAATTACGCAATTCTTCCATAATGGCATTGCTCTCAGGAATTGAAGGTTTGTCAAAAATGATCTTTTTTGAAGGCCGTTGGTCGCCCATATCCATAACCATGTCATAGGGGCCGGCTTCTCCTTCCAGGTCTTCCATTTGAACAACTTCCATCTCTTTTTCAAGAAAGTCAACAGCGATGTAAGCATTTTTTTGAAAAAATCTTGACTTACGCATGTTCTTGAGCGAAATTCGAGAAGCTGTTAAATTCGCTACACAACCGTTGTCAAATTCGATGCGTGCATTGGCAATATCGGGAGTTTCAGATATTACAGGCACACCAGAGGCAGAAATTCGACGTACAGAGGAATTGACTACGCTGAGTATGGCATCTATATCGTGAATCATTAAATCGAGGATAACAGGTACATCAGTTCCTCTGGGGTTGAATTGCGCAAGACGATGCGTCTCAATAAACATCGGTTGTTCAAAATAGGGTACCGCTGCACGAAATGCGGGATTAAAACGCTCCACATGTCCAATTTGAACGCAAACATCAGCTTCATCAGCCAAC
>CAJXMN010000055.1 GCA_913056215.1 uncultured Flavobacteriales bacterium
TTACCTTTATCGAGGTGACTAAAAGGTTCATCCATAATCAGCCAATCGAAAGGTTGTGCCAATGCGCGTATAATGGCCACACGCTGTTGTTGTCCCATGGAAAGAATTTCACAAGGCGCATCCCACTTCCCTTCAATTTCAAGTGCCTCAAGCATCGTTCTCATCGTTTGCTCTGAAAAAGTATGAGTCAGGTTGTTTTTCAGTTCTAAGTTTTCCTTTACTGTCAGTTTGGGAAATAGTTGTAAATCTTGAAAGACAAACGCAATTTTTTTTCTGCGCCATGAGGACCAGTCCGAAGGATTGAACTGACTGATGTCGTGATCGTCGAAAAAGACAGTGCCATTATAGTCCTTCCGCAATCCAGATAGAAGGTGTGTGAAAGTTGTTTTACCTTTTCCACTCGTAGCGTTCAACATGATTTTTTCACCCGTTTCGAGCGCAAAATGAGCACCCCAAATACTCTTGCTTTGGTGCTGTAGATGTGCCAAGGGTTTGGGCATGACTTCGTGAAAAGTTATTTTCATTCGTTTGTTTTTAGGGTAGTATTCAATAACTGTTCCAATTTTCCTGTTACAACCGTTCCAGCGGTGTTTTAACACCATCTACAAGACTGTAGCACGACAACTTATCGCGAAAAACGGACGATTTGAACACGGCTTTGTTGAGTAACATGCGCACGCACTCTTGAATACCTTCAACAATCGATGGGTGTGGATGCACGAGCTCCGATAGCACTTCAATAGACATGTTCAATTTAATTAATAGTCCCACTGCTTGAATCGCCGATGAAGCATGCTCACCTACAGCACGCATACCCAGAATTTTCATTTCATCGTCGTTGGTAACGATGATTTTAAAAAAACCTTTCGTTTTGCGCATGGCAATAGCGCGGGCAATTACCGAATAATCAATTTTGACCACCTTGATCGGAATCTTTTGTTCTACGCAAGATTGTTCATTGAGACCAACAGCTGCTACTTCAGGTTGCAGGAACATGATGGTGCAAATATTATCATATACAATATCACTTTTGTTATTTCCATAGATTTTTTCCACCGCGTGACGGGCTTCAATTTCGCCCATGTTCACCAGGCCAATGTGACCCGAAACATCACCTACCGCATAAATATGAGGGATGTTCGTTTGCGTGTCGTCATCACCAATATGAACGCCCCTTTTTGACATTTTAACACCTGCTTTATCAATGTTTAAGCTATCGATGTTCGGTACTCTTCCGATCGAAAGTAATGCGATGTCCACTTCGATAACTTCTTTTTTTCCATTGGGATAAGTGAGCTCGTATTCAACGCCGTTTTCAGTTTTTTCCAATCGTTCCAAATTGGCTTCGCTGTGAACGACAATTCCACTGTCTTCAAAATTGTTAGAAACGAGCTTGGATATATCGTTGTCCTCAAAAGGTAGGATACGATCCTGACGATCAATGATATGGACTTTCGTTTGTCCGAAATTAGAGAAAATGGTAGCGTATTCACAACCTATTACACCTGCACCAACAATGACCATGCTTTCTGGCAGTTCTTCGATAGCCTCAATGTTATTACTGGTAAAGATACGATCGCTATCCGCCTCAATATTGGGTAATACGCGGGGAGAGCTTCCCGTAGCAATTACAATATGTTCACCATAAATGATGTTGGTTGCTCCATCGTGTTCGATTTCTATTTCGTGATCGGAAATGAAAGAAGCTTTACCGCGTTCATGTTCAAAATGTGTATTTTCCGTTTCATGCTGCAACAGTTTCACATGACAAGAATATTGAAATTTACGTTCAAAAATAGCCTCATTTAAATTCGTTTTTATTTCTTCCCAGGTGGGACGATATGGAGCATGACCAAATGCGGAGAGGTTTTCGTTGGTGTTGCGAACGCGTTGAGAGTGTTCCCACAACGTTTTTGATGATAGTGCGCCATTGTAGAGCCCTGCCCCTCCTATGCGCGTTTTTTCCACTAAACAGACTGATTTTTCAAAATCAATGGCACGCATTGCAGCGGCGTAACCTGCTGGACCTCCACCGATAACAACAAGGTCGTATTTTTTCATACTTTCTTCATGTTTTTTTTATGACAGCTAACGCGCAAAGTACAAATAATAGTCTTGAACATCAATAGAAACGGGGATTATTCTGATGGATATAAGCGTGTTTCAATGATTGAGATTTTGTTATTTTCGCAGTTGTGGAATATCAGGAAGATATAAATCGAGCTGTTGCTCAACGAAAAAGTAATAAGCGTTTTTTTCAGCGATTGAAAAAAGTCAAAGAAAAGAAACTTGACGCGCAGTTTCGCGATGTACATTCTACGGCTTTTGAGGAAATTGATTGCCTTTCGTGTGCGAATTGTTGTAAAACGACGAGTCCTATATTTCGCGATATTGATATTCAACGATTGTCGAAACGACTCCGTATGACGCCTGCTGATTTTGTAGAGCGCTATTTACAGCTGGACCACGAAAATGATTATGTGCTGAAGTCGTCACCTTGTACGTTTTTGCAGGAGGATAACAAGTGCAGTGTTTACGAAGATCGCCCCCTTGCCTGTCGAGAATACCCGCATACTGATCGCAAGAAAATGCATCAAGTACTCAACCTCACACGAAAAAACACTGAGATATGTCCTGCCGTAAGCCGAATGGTAGAACAACTCAAAAAAGCCTATTGACACGAGCAATTCAGGATACTATTTGACGGTGTATATGTTAAAATGAATGGGTGGATGGTCAGGTCCATTCTTGAAATGAGTGTCGATCAGTTGAAGATTTGGGTGTTGGTTAAGGAGCTCATTTGAAATACCTTGTTCGATCACAGCAAACCAATTTTCCCAAATGACAATATCATTGGGTGTGAGTTCATCGAGAAGGTCTTGACGGAGTGTCACTTTCTCTTCAGTATCAAAACAATCGATTTCCATGATTTCACAAAAGTAGACATCGGCAGTAACTATGCGTTTATTTGGGTGTTGCTTGGAAATAGTTGCTGCTATTTTTTGAGCTATTTTTTGTTTAGGTGTGCATTCTAAATCGACTGGTATGTCTACTGAAGCGGGGTTAGAAGTGAAAGGGAATACGACGATATAGGCGATGGCCAACGATGAGAAAACGGTCTTTATCCACCGACGTCGAGGCCAAAGCTGTAGGGCAAAATGATAACCAAAAAGCGCTATTAACGATAAATAGGGAATGATAGCAATGAGTACGCGCTTCAACCCCATGGAGTTGAAAATACCCCAATACCAAAATACCGAGTGAGCAAGTATGAATACTACGACACCACCGTAAATAATAAATGTTTGTTCAATGTGAATTTTTCCGCGCAGGGCTTTCCATATCCAATGAACACCTCCCAGCCAAAAGAGGATATAAAAAGGAATTCCGATAACGTAAAGTAATTGCTCTACAAAGTGAAAAGCTGTACCTTGGCCATAAGTGCTGCTCATTTTTGCATAAGGGACTTTCGAGAACACCCACAAGAAATCGTGGTGAATTGGAATACCAGCTAAACCGTAGATGATAGACCCAAATACTAGAGTAGGGAGTAATTTCCATTTTCCTCTTGTTATTGCCGTTACACCGAAAATAGCGATGAAGAACAAACCTTCTGAACGAACGTAAGGCAAGAAAGAAATGATCAACAAGCTCCAGAACCATCGTTTTTTTAACCATAGAAAAGTGGCGAGAATCAGGAAAAAAGCAAACATCGGTTCGGTAAGTCCTGAGAACGTCAATATGAAATAAAGTGGTGAAAAAATAAGTAATAAGACGGTGAGCCAGGAAGGAGATAAATTCCAATGTTTAGCTGTTAGGTGGGTGAGGTGTAGGGTGCTCAAAACGAGAATAACATTTAAAATTTTAACCCCTATAAAGCCAAGTTGGGCAAAGGGACAAGCGATGAGGACATAGAGCGGTTTGGCCCAATGATCAAAGAAAAGTTCAGGGTGCTGAGGAGCATATTGTGCATAAAGATAATGGTAGATGGTATCACCTTCGCCTCCAGTACCTTCAAAAGCTATAAGTACAGTCGTTGCAAGAACAGCATAAAGCAAATATAACAGTCGGGTTGTCATGGGTGAAATTTAAACCACCAAAATTAAACTTTTCAGTGAAATGAGGTCAAAGGCCCTGTAAAACCAGTTTAATTTCCCAACCTTTTGATATTTCGTTTCGTTTCCAGAATAATGCAGCGAGCAATAAAATACCTCTTCGCATTTTCATTACCAGTCGTAGTGCTGTATGCTTTTTATGCTGGAGGATGGCACTATTATTTGCCGTTGGTTTTTAGTTTTGTTCTCGTTCCTATACTTGATGCATTTATACCTTTAGACGCTAGTAATTTATCTCCTCGAGAGGAAGAGCGCTGGAAGGATTCTTTCGTGTTTTTACTACCGCTATACGCCGTAGTTCCGGCGCATTTGTTCGTGCTCTATACATTTATGCACTTACCTTTTGAAACTATGGGGTGGGTTGAAATGATCGGGGCCGTATCGGCTGCCGGCATGAGTTGCGGCGTATTGGGAATCAATGTCGCCCACGAGTTGGGGCATAAAAACAGGTGGATCGACAAATTTTTCGCACACGTTTTATTGGCTACATCCCTCTACATGCATTTTTATATTGAACACAATTACGGTCATCATCGCCGCGTAGCAACGCCAGAAGATCCGGCGACGGCTAGAAAAGGAGAGCCACTTTATTATTTTTGGTGGCGTTCGGTGACGCAGAGTTATCGCTCCGCCTGGGAGATTCAACTGCAGCTTCTGAGAGGAAAGCCGTTTTTTTTACTAAATAATAACATGTTGTGGTATACCTTTGCTCAGGTGATGCTTTTATTGGTTATTTTTTTGGTATTTGGATACTGGCCACTCATCGCCTTTATCTGTGCAGCTGTGATGGGAGTGTTGCTCTTAGAGACGGTCAATTATATCGAGCATTATGGGCTCCAGCGCGAAAAAGTATCTGCTGATAGTTACGAGCGTACAACATTCGAACATTCCTGGAATTCTGACCACGTGGTGGGAAGAGCCGTACTCTTCGATCTTTCGAGACATTCTGATCATCATTATAAATCTACGCGACCGTATCAGGTGCTGCGTCATTTTGATGAAAGTCCTCAGCTACCTGCAGGGTACCCAGCTATGATGGTATTAGCGCTTTTTCCACCACTTTGGTTTGAAGTCATGCATCGTAAATTGAGCTAGTTATTTTCATCTCTTCGGTGTTTGATGATAAAAGAAACACCAGCAAAGAAAATATTTCCAATGTTTCTTTTCGCTTGCGGAAGAATGTATGAGATGTTCAAAGCGATACCATTTGCGCGCTCTCCGAAATAATAAGTGCCTCCCAATTTGAGAAAATTCACGGCAAAGAGCTGTGCAGGTTGTATTTCGCCTTGTTTGAAGTTGATGCCACCGCGTGACTTTTGAAAATGAAGAAAGAGTTCAAAAAAATGTTTTTTTCGAGCCAGCCCAATTCGGCCGAGCCATTCATAGTAATCCTGTGGGGTCTGTTCTAATAATTCACTTTCGGCAGATTGAAGAGCAGGGTAGAGCGCGGGATCAATTTCATCCCAGCGCAAATTGTAGGTGCCAGTAACATTGAAAAACAGACCATTTCTCAACTTGAGTTGAGCGATGAGTTGCAGTGGCGCTTTCTTTTCTCTTCTCCCCACGGCCCCTGAAACATTGGGCTGATAGTCAGATGCGGGGAAGGAAATGCCTCCAGCCGCTATGAAGCTCCATTTGAAATGAGGTTTGTCGATATGCAGTGCTCTGTATTTGAGGTGCAAGCGCACATCCTGAAACTTATTCTCTTGGCTGCCAAACACAAAAGGTATGTTAAAAACGGCATCTAAATTATCGGAGATTCCATATTGGGCAAAAATGTTAAGTTGTGTGTTCGAGAATGGAATGTTGTACGTGCTGTCGGGGTGTCCAGTATAAGTAGATGACCGGTTTTTTCCTAATCCAGTGGCAATATCGGCATTACCTTTACCTTTAAAAAATCCATCGACGGGTCCCTGAGCAAAAGTCAACAGCGGAAAAAGAACTAAGATCCAACGCATCATGAATGATTAAAGCTGTTTTACACTTGAACGATCGAAAAGCGAAAAACTTACAGTGAAGGGTTCGATTTTTCATAAAAAAACCGCAGCGATTGCTTCACTGCGGTTGTTGGCTTTAGTTCGACAACATTTATATGACCTCTTTCTCTTCCTCTTCTTCCGATATCGGTTCACGGAAAATAACTTTTCCATCAATCATATCGAGTACGACATTTTTGGAAGTGTCGATTTTTTGTGCGAGCATCTGTTTGGAAAGTTCATTCAGTATGCTTTTCTGAATAACCCGTTTTACAGGGCGTGCTCCAAAATGAGGGTCAAAACCATTTTCGGCAATCCAGTCGATGACGTCATCCTTTACCACTAATTGGATATGATTGTCCTTCAACTGCGCTTTGAGGTTCAATAATTGTATGTCGACAATCTGACGTGTATCTTCCTCTGTGAGTGGAGTGAATAGTATCTGCTCGTCAATTCTATTCAAAAATTCGGGACGAATATTTTGTTTGAGGAATTCGAGTAATTCTAACTGAGTACGCTCTTTGATCGCCGGATATTCAGACGAATCGGCCCCTGTGAAGTTTTGTTGAATAATATCTGCTCCCATGTTGGTTGTCATGATAATAATCGTGTTCTTAAAGTTGACAAGACGCCCTTTGTTATCTGTCAATCGACCATCGTCCAATACCTGTAACAGGATGTTGAATACATCGGGGTGTGCTTTTTCGATCTCATCCAACAGCACGATCGAGTAAGGGCGACGTCGTACCGCTTCAGTGAGCTGACCGCCTTCATCGTATCCCACATATCCCGGAGGTGCTCCAACTAATCTGCTGACACTGTGTTTCTCTTGGAATTCGCTCATATCAATTCGCGTCATGGCATTTTCATCGTTGAAAAGGTAGGAAGCAAGCGTTTTAGCCAATTCGGTTTTACCCACTCCTGTGGTCCCCATAAATAGAAATGAGCCAATGGGGCGTTGCGGGTTCTGAAGCCCTGCACGGTTCCTTCGAACTGCATCTGAAACGGCCTCAATAGCCTCTTCCTGACCCACCACACGTTTGCGCAGTTCATCCTCTAAGCGCAGGAGTTTTGCACGATCACTTTCCAGCATTTTAGATACCGGAATACCAGTCCACTTCGACACCACATCAGCAACTTCCTCAGCATCGACTTCTTCTTTAATCATTTTGGCTTCAGCTTGAAGCGTTGATAGTTGCTGCTTGCCTTCTTCAATAGTGCTTTCAAGTTCTTTGACTTTTCCGTAACGCAATTCAGCTACTTTTCCATATTCGCCAGCTCTTTCTGCTTGATCCGCTTCCAGTTTGACTTGTTCGATTTCTTCCTTTGCCGATTGTACAGCATCGATGAGATCTTTTTCTGCTTTCCATTTCCCCATGAACTCATCGCGCTGTTCTGTGAGATTGGCTAGCTCGGATTTTAAATTGGCTAACTTTCTTTGATCTCCCTCGCGCTTAATAGCCTCGCGTTCAATTTCCAGCTGCATGATTTTGCGCTCGATTTCGTCGAGCTCTTCAGGTTTTGAATTGATTTCCATGCGCAACTTAGAAGCCGCTTCATCAATAAGGTCAATCGCTTTATCAGGGAGTTGACGATCGGTGATGTAACGCTGCGACAATTCTACAGCTGATATAATGGCATCGTCCTTGATCAACACCTTATGGTGATTTTCGTATTTCTCCTTAATACCACGTAAGATGGATATGGCATCCTCTGTGGTGGGTTCATCAACCAAAACAGTCTGAAAACGACGAACGAGCGCCTTATCTTTTTCGAAATGTTTTTGATACTCATCTAAGGTCGTGGCGCCTACAGCACGTAATTCACCGCGAGCGAGCGCTGGCTTGAGAATGTTGGCAGCATCCATAGCTCCTTCGCCACCACCTCCAGCACCTACAAGTGTGTGAATTTCGTCAATGAACATAATGATTTCTCCATCTGATTTGACGACTTCTTTTATGACTGATTTTAAGCGCTCTTCAAATTCTCCTTTATACTTAGCTCCTGCGACAAGAGCTCCCATATCCAGGGCGTATACAATTTTGCTTTTCAGATTTTCTGGTACGTCTTCAGAAACAATCCGTTGGGCAATACCTTCAGCAATCGCTGTCTTACCAACACCAGGTTCACCAATCATAATAGGATTGTTTTTGGTACGCCTTGTAAGAATTTGTAAAACCCGACGAATTTCTTCGTCACGACCGATGATGGGGTCGAGTTTTCCACTTTTGGCCATCTCGTTCAAGTTGTTGGCGAACTTATCGAGTGATTTGTAAGTTCCGTCTTTTCCTTGAGAATCAACGGATTCTCCATCTCTTAATTTCATAATTGCTTCTTTTAATGTAGATTTCTTAAAATTGTTGTCCTTCAACAACTGCGCAATTTGATCATTTCCGTCTATCAGAGCGTATAACATAATCTCTAAAGACAAAAACTCGTCTTTAAAGTTGCGCATTTCATTCATACCGTAGTTGATGACGCGCTGTAATGTGTTACTGAGATAAGGTTGTCCACCACCTTCTACCTTTGGATATCGCTTGACAATATTGTCGAGTGCTCGCGTGAAAATTTCCAAATTACTACCGAGTTCCTTAAATATAAAAGGAAGGACGCTATCATCGACCTGAATCATGCCGCGCAAAATATGTCCGGTTTCGATCGCTTGTTGACCATTTTCCTGGGCGATTTTCTGCCCTTCATTAACGGCCATTTGCGTCTTTGTTGTCCATTTATTTACATCCATATTTTTTATTCTTGATTTTTAAACTTCAATACACTAACATCAAAAAATCGACCAATCGAAGGAAATCATCGTGAAGCTGTCATAATGGCGTATACCTACTGATTTAAACGACTAAATGACAGTGTTTTAGTTGTTTGTTATTACTGATTTATGCAATGTATAGGATGTTGGAAGCGCTACAGTCGAGTAACGATTATATAACGCTTCACTTATAGGGTGCTCAACGCTTTATATTGTCATTTTTCTTACTTTTGGATTATGCTTACTCCATTAAATTTTCCGAAAGCTGACTTAAAGCTCTTTAAAAAAGAGGGGCAACTGTTTGTTTGGGATATTTTTCGGAAAAAGAGGTTGAAGTTAACCCCTGAAGAGTGGGTGAGACAACACGTGTTGCATTACCTTGTGGATGAGTGCGGAGTTCCACAGACACTTATTGCTTCAGAATATGGTATCCGAGTAAATGATCTCGAAAGGCGATGTGACGGAGTGGTGTTTAACAGGTCGGGGCGACCAATTGCGATCATAGAATGTAAAGCGCCAATTGTAAAGCTGCAGGAATCAACGCTTCATCAAATTGCACAGTACAATTTTTCGCTGGATGTAAAGTGGCTTATCTTAACAAATGGCTTAACGACCATTACAGCTTTTATAGATAGTGAAAACAAACGAATTGATTATTCTAAAAGAATACCCACATATACAGAAATGTATGTCTCATAAAGGCGACATATAATTTAAGCAACGAAGGTTACAGTTAAACGCGGAGAATATTTTTATTTTTGTCTTTTCAAAATTAGAAGTATTATGAGCGAAATAGAGAAAGTAGATTGTTTGATCATAGGGTCTGGACCAGCGGGATATACTGCTGCCATCTACGCGGCAAGAGCAGATATGAATCCATTGATGTATCAGGGGTTGCAACCAGGCGGGCAATTGACGACCACGAATGAAGTGGAGAATTTCCCGGGATATCCAGACGGAGTTACAGGACCCGAAATGATGGTTCAATTGCAACAACAAGCTGAACGATTTGATACTGACGTTCGAGGAGGTTTTATCGAGAAAGTGGACTTTTCTGGTGATCTCCACAAATGTTGGGCTGATGATGGAAAAGAAATTCACGCAAAAACCGTGATTATTTCAACGGGTGCGTCTGCTAAATACCTCGGTTTGCCATCAGAGCAAAAGTACCTGGAAATGGGAGGAGGAGTTTCTGCTTGTGCAGTATGTGATGGTTTTTTCTATAAAGGTCAGGATACAGTTATTGTAGGAGCAGGTGACTCTGCGTGTGAGGAAGCTCATTATTTGTCGAAACTGTGCAACAAGGTAACCATGCTCGTGCGAAGAGATGAATTTCGTGCATCTCAGATCATGGAGGATCGTGTGAAAAGAACTGAAAATATAGAAATTCTTTATAATACGGAGACGGAAGAAGTGCTTGGTGATGACAGTGGCGTGACTGGGGTGCGTGTCATTAACAACCAAACCAAGGAAACATCCGAAATAGCCTGTACTGGATTTTTCCTCGCGATCGGACACAAACCGAACACTGATGTATTTAAAGATTACCTCAATACGGATGATGTTGGTTATATCAAATACGAACAGCCAGGAACGTCCAAAACAAATGTAGAGGGTGTTTTTGTTGCTGGAGATGCCGCTGATAAAACATATCGTCAGGCAGTTACTGCTGCTGGAACGGGATGTATTGCTGCGCTCGATGCTGAGCGTTACCTCGCAGCTAAAGAAGGATAAATATTCGTGATTTTTTATTGGATTCCACAGCGCCGATATACATTGTTATCGTGCGCTGTGGTTTTTTTATTTTTACCATTCTACTTATCGGCCTTGTCAAGTAGCCAGCTTGTAGACTTGCTCTTTTTATATAGACGGAAAGGTGCTCGTTGCGATTAAATTCTGAATTATTTTTTTCTTCCCGAAAAAGGGCGTACTTTTGTAGCCCAATTTTTGAGACGCGGACGATTATGATAGATGAGGCACTGTTTGAACCAAAGACATTATATCCTTTTCAAAAAAGGACTGTTGAACAGATTATTAAGGAGCTTGATGAGAATGGCAACGACTTCAATTTACTGTTTCAACTTCCAACAGGAGGCGGTAAAACGGTGATTTTTTCTGAGATTGCGAAAACTTACATCGAACGCTGGAAAAAAAAGGTATTAATTCTTACACACAGAATTGAGTTGTCTGTTCAGACTTCCAAACAGCTATCGGCGATAGGTGTATCCAATAAAATTATCAACAGCGAAGTGAAAACGCTGGACAATCAGGATGATTATAATTGTTACATCGCAATGGTGGAAACCTTGAATAATCGCCTGCAAGAAGATGAAAACTTTATCAAAAATGTTGGGTTAGTCATTGTTGATGAGGCGCATTACAACAGTTTTCGGAAAATATTTCAATATTATCAAAATGCAAATATTTTGGGAGTAACGGCCACCCCTTTGAGTTCGAATAAAGCGCTTCCATTGAACGATCATTATGATGAGTTGAAAGTAGGCGAGAGCATAGCTTCATTGATAGAGAGCGGATACCTGGCGAATGCTGAGACCTACACCTACGATGTGAACCTTCATGGTCTTAAAATCGGATCTAATGGCGACTTTACAGTCAGTAGTTCTGAACAGGTTTACGGGAATTATTTTATGCAGGAAAAATTACTTTTCGCCTATGAAGAAGTGGCCGTAGGAACGAAAACATTAATTTTTAACTCTGGTATAGAAACAAGTGTTCGCGTTCAAGAAACATTTGATAAGCGTGGTTATAAGATCCGTCATTTAGACAGTACATTTTCAGATAAGGACCGAAAAGACATACTTAAATGGTTTAAAGAAACGCCTGACGCTATATTAACCTCTGTGGGTATTCTGACAACAGGATTTGATGAACCTACCGTAGAAACGATTATTTTGAACAGAGCCACGCGGTCTTTGACTTTATACCATCAAATGATTGGACGGGGTTCGAGAAGATTGCCTAAAAAAGATATGTTCCGACTCATTGATTTGGGGAATAACGTGCGCCGTTTTGGACTTTGGCAAGATTATATCAACTGGAAAGATGCATTCCATTTTCCCGATCGTTTTTTAGAATCGCGACTTTCTGAGCAGGAAGATTTGACCTTCGAGGCAGCTTACAAATTGCCTAAGCATATTCAGGAGAAAGTCAACATGGATGTGCTCAACAGTTTCAATATGAAAGAGGTGTACGAAGAATACATCGATCAGGGAATCAAAGGAAAGAAGGCCGTTGATGATTCATTGGAAAATCACTTTCAGGCGATTCTTTCTGAAGCCGACGACTTTTTTGATGGTTTAGAATTGCAAGACGCGCTGCAGGAACATATTGAACATCGACTCAAACAGTATACGAAATGTATTGCGAAGAGTACAAAAAACTATTTCAAATATTTGATGGAGACATACAACCGTCAGTTGCGTCAGAAATTGCGCGCCAATTTGGATGATGAATAAAATGAAAAGGGAGTTACTTTTCGGGAACCGATAAATTTAAAATTCGATAATGACGGAGATGATTTTGAGCTATCTTTGTCACAAACAATTCTATTGATATGATCACGGTTAATGATTTAACGCTACAGTTTGGGAAACGCGTACTCTTTGATGAGGTAAACTTGAAGTTTTTACACGGTAATTGTTACGGTGTTATAGGCGCCAATGGTGCAGGAAAATCAACATTCTTGAAAATTTTAACTGGTGAGGAGGACCCGACTCGTGGTCATATTGATATCGAACCAGGTAAGCGAATGGCTGTTTTAAAACAGGATCACCATGAATTTAACGATTTCCCCGTGCTACAAACAGTTATACGCGGTCACGAGCGCTTATTTGAGATCATGCAGGAGAAAGACGCATTATACGCTAAACCTGATTTTAGTGAAGAGGATGGTATGAAAGCATCAGAACTTGAGGCCGAATTTGCGGACATGGAGGGGTGGAATGCTGAAACCGATGCGGCTACTTTACTTTCTAACCTTGGAATAGAAGAGTCTTATCACCACCAATTGATGCGTGATATACCCAATGATATTAAGGTGCGCGTACTTTTGGCGCAAGCGTTATTTGGAAACCCAGATATACTTGTACTCGATGAGCCTACGAATGATCTAGACCTCAAGACAATTGAATGGTTGGAGGATTTTTTACTCGATTTTAAAAATACGGTGATTGTTGTATCACACGACCGCCACTTTCTGGATACCGTATGTACACATATTTGTGATATCGATTATTCGAAAATTAAGCTCTTTACTGGAAATTATACATTTTGGTATAAATCCTCTCAGCTGGCAACGCGTCAACGCGCCGATAAGAATAAAAAGGCTGAAGAGAAGAAAAAAGAACTGCAAGAATTTATTTCTCGTTTCTCTGCAAACGCCAGTAAATCCAAACAAGCCACGAGTAGAAGAAAACTCCTCGATAAACTGGATCTGGATGAAATCCAACCTTCGTCACGACGATATCCAGCGATTATTTTTGAACAAGAACGCGATGCAGGGGATCAGATTTTACATGTGAATAATCTCTCCCTGGAGAAAGATGGAGAAACACTTTTTAAGGACGTCAACATCAACGTGAATCGCGGAGACAAAATTGCTTTGATTTCTAAAAGTTCAAAAGCACTCACTGCTTTTTTCGAAGTGTTGAATGAAAATATCGCACCGACAACGGGCGATTTTAATTGGGGGACTACGATTACATCCACTTACATGCCCAACGATAATCACGCTTTTTTCCAAGAGGACGAAACGCTCGTAGATTGGTTGAGAACTTATGCACAGACCGAGGAAGAAAAAGATGAAGTCTACCTTCGCGGTTTTTTAGGGAAAATGTTATTTTCTGGGGAAGAGGCGATGAAAAGTGCAAAGGTACTCTCTGGAGGAGAAAAAGTGCGCTGTATGTTATCTAAAATGATGATGAAACGGGCTAACTTTCTGATGCTGGACGAACCCACGAATCACTTGGACCTGGAGTCGATTACTGCTTTGAATAATGGATTGGTAGATTTTAAAGGAACATTGATTATGAGTTCGCATGACCATGAACTTATCCAAACGGTTTGTAATCGTATTATCGAAATTACACCTAATGGAATGATTGATAAAATGATGCCGTACGACGTATTCCTCAAGGATGAAAAGATCGAAAAACAGCAAGCAGAACTATACGCTTAGCGAGTTTTCAACAAAATAAATAAAGTTTTCAACATTTTTTGTAACCATTGTTTGTGTTAGGCGTATCATCACCAAAACAACACGATCATGAAAAGTTGGAAATATATTGGATTGTTTTTTACCGTTATGATTTTTTCAATGCGCGGTATTGCTCAAAATGATGAGGTAGAGGCTTATGTTGAGAAATGGAAAGATGTAGCTTTGAACCAGATGACCTTGCACGGCGTTCCAGCTAGTATTACGCTAGCCCAGGGTATTTTAGAAAGTGGCTACGGAAAGTCTAAACTAGCGGTGCGCGCGAATAATCATTTCGGTATAAAATGTCACGGCTGGAAAGGAGCCGTATTTTATCAAGATGACGACCGAGCTGATGAATGTTTCAGAAAGTATGACAGTGCCTCAAAATCTTATGAAGATCACAGTTTGTTTTTAACATCGCGATCACGATATGATTTCTTGTTTGAACTGGAAGTTACTGATTATAAGGGTTGGGCAAAAGGATTAAAAAAAGCTGGATATGCAACGAATCCAAAATATCATAAGAAGTTGATTGCTTTGATAGATAAGTATGATCTGGATGAGTTAGATGAAAAGGGAGACATCGAATGGGTGGCACGAAACGAAAAGAACGTAAAAAATGAAGGGTCAAAGATGGAGGCAACGAATAAAGGAGATGATGACCATAAGGTTTACTATAATCCGAACAAAACGAAATATATTTTGGCGCGAAATACCGATACGTTTTATCAGATTGCGGAAGAATTTGGTTTGAATATCCGTCAGTTAAACCGTTGGAATGATTTTCCTCCTACTAAAGATCTGCTCGAGAAAGGAGATAAAGTCTACATCATGCGCAAACGAAAAAAATCTGCGAGTACCGATATTCGTGTTCAAGTAGAGCAAGAGCAGCCGCTGTGGCAAATTTCACAAGAACACGGCGTCCAGATTGCTACATTAATGAAATTGAATGACTTATCTTCTCCTCAAACTTCTTTGGCGAAGGGAGAGGTTGTTTTCCTCAAGTAAGTCGATTCTGCTTTTGAGGTGTTCCTTTTTAGGGACGAGTTTTAGTTTGTTGTTGTTTGAAAAAGAGGTGCGTACGCGTGCCTCTTTTTTTTGCTATTGTAATTAAAATATTACTTTCGCAAATCAATAAAGAACGGAGTTGTCATCATGAAACCGAGTAGAGAATTATTTGATTTGATTCAATCGTTATCCAAGTCGGAGAAACGCTTTTTTAAGCTTTCATCATCTATACAAACAGGTGACAAAAATTACTTGAAGATTTTTGACTTTGTCGAGTCTCAAGATTTTTATGATGAAGGGGCGCTGAAAGCACATTTTAAGGGAGAGCGGTTTATCAGACACCTTCCGTCTGAGAAAAACCATCTTTACAAGCTCATTTTGAAAAGTTTACGGCAATATTATGGTGAGCAATCAGTTGCCAGTATTTTAAAGCAGGAACTGAAAAATATTGAAATTCTTTATAATAAAGCGCTCATTAAGGAGTGTAAGAAGTTTATAAGTCGTGCTAAAAGAACAGCTCGGGAATATGAACAATTTTATTATTGGATTGAATTAATTTCCTGGGAGAAAAAATTGACAGAAGAATCGTATGAATCTGGAGAATTTGATGTTGATCTCAATAAAATTATTGAGGAAGAACGTACGGTTATTGAAAAATTGAGGAATTTAGCGGCTTATCATGCATTGTATTCTAGAATTAATGCAATTTTTAGAAGTGGTGGATTCACGCGTAATGCGGAAGAACGCGCAACGGTAAATGAAATATCGGATAATCATTTAATCAAAGGTAAAAATACAGCAATCTCGGTTCGGGCGACTTCTATATGTTACTATATTAAAGGGCTTTGTGCAGCTACGAACAGAGAGTTCTCTGATAGCTATACTTATTTTAATCGCACTAAACAAATTCTCGAAAAGCATCCCAAAATTCGTGTGGACCTTGGTAAACGCTACATTTTGACCTTGTTTCATTTGATGCGATGCTATATTGATGATCGCAATTTTACTATGGCCCAACAAATGATTGATGAAATTAAATCCTTGAAAAGTAAGAAGGGTTTTAATTCGCTTGACCTGTCATTGAAAATCCTTAATATCTCTATCATTGATCAAATGAATGTGTACAATCTACAGGGGCAATTTGAAAAAGCAGCAGTTATCTATGATTCGCACAAAAGCGAGCGAAAAATGATCGTAGAGAAATCAAGTAAGGAACAGCGCATAAAGTTATTATTCAATGCTGCATATACTTACTTTGGAACGGGGGATTATCGTTTCGCACTTCAACTGCTCAATGATATCCTCAATGACAATGAACAGCGTTTGAGGCAGGATTTATATAGCTTTTCGCGCATATTGAATTTACTTATTCATTTTGAATTAGAAAACTTCGAATTTTTAGAGTATTCTTCGAATGCTGCTATTCGTTATCTGAAAAAGACAAAACGCGACTATGAGATTGAAATGGTTTTTGTCAAGCAGATGCGCAAATTGGCGCGTACAGCTACTAAATTAGATGCTGTTAATATTTACCAGGAAACCCTTAATGAAGTCAACGAGCTCCTCAAAAACGAAAATGAACGGGTGATATTGGATTACATTGATATATGCAGTTGGCTGAGCGCGAAAACTAAGGGTTATAGCTTTGTCGATCAGGCTAAGAAAAAAGCTACATTTTCAGCGAAAAACTAAAAACGACGTGGTTTGCAACTGACTCGTAGGAGGTTCGGTTTTCTGGTTTTGACGGGTCAAAGGCGAAATAATCATACTCCCTTTGCGTATTTCGATAAGAGAGATCTATGCGCAGGAGATCGTTTTCCCAACCTAAGCCTATCGCGTAAGTTTGATTCGGCCGCATGGTATGCCCAACATCTCGTTTGTAAGGTTGCGGAAGCAATCCATAACCACCTCTGAGATAAAAGTCACGCACTACCATGTATTCAATACCGATACGGGTATTTAACACGGTTCTAAACTGATTTTCGACCTCTTGATTCTCTACAGAAAATGAGTAAGCTCCTGTCAGGGTTGGATCTTCAGCGCGAAGTAAACCTCTTCCATATCGGGCCATCTCTACATCGACATTGATTGCACCGCGTAATCCGATTATATAAGCTGCTGACCCTCTCAATTTCATAGGGGTTTTAACTTGGTAGGCATATTCTCCCGTAGGAACATATTGTGATTCAATGTATTTTAGTCCATCTTTATGCATGGCGGTCATGTCTGAAGTCCACTCGTCGGTAAGTGCCATTATTGTAGGAGATTCGTAAGCCAACCCCAAGCGCCATTGCTGGGTAGGTAGGTACAAAATGCCAAGTTTCAGATTCACACCAACGCCTCTGGTTTGTTGATCGTAGAGGTAGTTGAAGTGGCGTAATGTTACATCTGAGGTATCTAAGAGGCGTTCTTGATGATTGTAGGATTCATTGTACTTGACCGAACGAATTCCGATGTTTAGACCATAGTAAAGTTGATTCATATAATTTTCAGAATAACCAATAGTGAATTCACCCATATTGCCGCTCTTAGTCGTTTTTCGATTGTGATACATGTCACCTGAAGTGAGTCTGGATTCATATTCATCAGTGGTATTATTATAGTCCAAGGCAAAAACGTCGTAAGCCAAGCCAGTGGTGAAGGGGCGAGAGTTGTAAATGAAATCCGGGTGAATGCCCGATCCCATTTGAGCAAACACGTCTAATAAAGAATAAAAGTTTTGACCTTCATACTGTTCAATCTTATTGAAGTTTTTTAATCGATTGTAAATCAAACTAAACTGTCCATATTTTCGTCCGCGATTTTCACCACTCAGATCAGTTGTAATCACAATACCAGCGCTGTTGATGACAAAAGAATTTTCTTGAGCACTAGACTGTGTACCATTATAGTTTCCAACTGTTGAAATGGTCGTATTGTTAAAGCTTAGCGCCGCATCACTGCGCGAATAACGTCCTATACCTGCCGGGTTTATTTGTGCTACACTCATATCTGCTCCAAGTGCCCCAAAAGCACCTGCCATTGCTTCGAAACGTGCTGACCCGAAAAGACCCGTAGTGCTGTAACGCAAAACATCTCTTTCATTTTGTCCCCATAACATAGGAACGATAAGCACAACTAGGATTAGTTGAATTAATTTTTTTAACATGTCGTTGATTCCTTTTATCTTCTACTCGATCGAGATGTGCTGCTTGAACCTGTTGATCGCGTAGTGCTACCCGAACTTCTGGAAGAAGAACCAGACCGAACAATGTTTCGCGTAGAATTACCGCTAGAAACACTATTAACCTTCCTTGTTGATCGAGTACGGGTCATCGTATTCGATCTTGATGAAGATCCGCGCGATACATTATTTATGCTGCGCGTATGTTGAATGCGACCGCTGCGACGTGCCGATCGACTGGGAGCATAATTGCGAGAGTGGGCATTTTTAGTATTTGAATTCATAATTCCTCCTGAGTACGATCCAGAGGTAGATTTGGAATTAAATTGTGGCTTATTCGACTGATTTCCTGTAGGTCTTTTGTTTCTAACGGCTCGTCGAGATGTACCTTTCGTTTCATCGTTGATTTCGCTAGAAGTAACAAAATTACCTCCATTTGACTTGAGCGTAGAAGGGTAGGAGCTAGAACGATTTGAATTAGCACCGAGATCGTTACGCTTTCTATTAAAGTGGTTCTGACTATTATTAGCCACAAATCCACCATTAGGTGTTTGTGGGTTCGTATGGATAATTGGATTATAGTTGTTTATGCCATAAGGAGAATAGGGGTAACCATACAAGTTACCGGCATAAGGATATCCGTAACCAAACGCTCCAGAAGTGTAGGGATTATAGCCCCAGGTTCCTTGATAGAAAAAACTGTTTTGATAATACATGTAAGGCATACCATGAAACCCGATCGGACGGTTGAATCCAATTATACCTGGCATTGGTCGACCACCGTAGAGCATGGCGCCAATGTAAGCACGGTTGTGCATTTCGTCAATAAGGTACTTGTCGTTGTATTTACCCTCCTGGCGTGCCTGGAAGGCATTAAACGAAGTAATATCGTTCTCATCCTCGGCTAAGTTCACTTGAGTGGGCTTTTGCATGTACACATCATTTTCTGAGATGACTCCGTAGGACGAACAACCACCCAGAAATGAGGTTAGTATCCCTGCAAAAAGTATGTTTTGAAGTATTTTGATATTGTAAGACATATGTATAAAGTTATGATTTAATCTAATATTATCCAAATTGAGTTATTACTTTTGTTTCATTTATTAGTCACCGGTAAACGGCGATATCATATAATTTAACAGAAAAATAACAAATACTATACCAAAGATGGGAGCCAAGTATACAAAGCGGTCAGAAGATTATTCAAAATGGTACAATGAACTCATTGAACGAGCAGATTTAGCTGAGCATTCGGATGTGAGAGGATGTATGGTTATCAAGCCTTATGGTTATGCAATCTGGGAGCGAATGAAAGAAGTGCTCGATCAAAAATTTAAAGCAACGGGTCATGATAACGCCTATTTCCCGTTGTTCATTCCAAAATCTTACTTGAGCAAAGAAGCTGAACATGTAGAGGGTTTTGCCAAAGAGTGCGCTGTTGTTACCCATTATCGTCTAAAAAATAATGAAGAAGGAGAAGTCGTCGTAGATCCCGAAGCTAAACTGGAAGAAGAGTTAATCGTACGGCCAACCTCTGAAACCATAATATGGAAATCTTTCAAAAACTGGATTCAGTCTTATCGCGATCTTCCGCTTAAGATTAATCAATGGGCCAATGTCGTTCGATGGGAAATGCGCACACGGCTGTTTTTGAGAACGGCAGAATTCCTCTGGCAAGAAGGGCATACAGCCCATACCACTAAAGAGGAGGCTGTAGAAGCATCTGAAGAAATGCTGGCTATATATGCTGATTTTGCTGAAAATTACATGTCAATGCCCGTAGTAAAAGGAATAAAAACAGCTTCTGAACGATTTGCCGGAGCAGAGGAAACATACTGTATTGAAGCGCTCATGCAAGATGGCAAAGCACTTCAGGCGGGAACGTCTCATTTTTTAGGTCAAAATTTCGCTAAGGCCTTTGATGTGAAATTTGCTGATCAGAATGGTGATCGTTCCTACGTTTGGGCAAGCTCCTGGGGCGTTTCTACACGTTTGGTAGGCGGACTTATTATGACGCATTCAGATGACCAGGGTCTCGTTTTACCACCGCGTTTAGCTCCGATTCAGGTAGCTATTGTACCTATATATAAAAATGAAGAACAACGAGAGGCTATCGCCAAAAAAGTAGAAGTGTTATCTAAAGTTTTACGGAATAAAGGCATTTCTGTTAAGTTTGATGATGATGATAATAAGCGGCCGGGATGGAAATTTGCAGAATACGAGGCGAAAGGTGTGCCTGTAAGAGTCGCAATTGGCCCTAGAGATTTGGAAAATAATAATGCAGAGGTGGCTCGCAGAGATACGCGTGAAAAAGATATAGTGAGCTGGGACGGATTGGAGTTATACATTGAAAACTTACTGACTGAAATTCAGGAGAACTTGCTGTCACGTGCTCATAAATTCCGCGAGGAAAATACAACATCAGTGGACACTTTTGATGAATTCAAGCAAGTGATCGCTGGGAAAGGTGGTTTTGTTTCAGCGCACTGGGATGGAACAGAAGCTACGGAGCAGAAAATTAAAGAGGAAACAAAAGCTACTATTCGATGTATACCTAAGGATATAAAGGGGGAGTCAGGTACTTGTGTTTATTCCGGAGAGGCTTCGGCGGGACGTGTACTTTTTGCTAAAGCGTACTAGTACTTATGGAAAAGAATAACAATACACTATCTGAGCGTTTAGAATCGCAGTCATTACTGAAACAAGATGTTTATGAAAAGACACTTGAATGCTATACTCTTTTTAGGGGTGTTGTTCAACAGCTTTTAGATGATTTGCGTAAAGATGTACCGAATGAACGCGTTCGTCTCGATTATGACGTAAATGGGGATTATGAGACTCATGCTTTCATTGGGAGTGATGTGCTCG
>CAJXMN010000056.1 GCA_913056215.1 uncultured Flavobacteriales bacterium
CATTTCTTTGGACTCTGAGAAGTATGAAAAACGGCAACAATAATAATTTCATTTTCGAAAACATTAAAATGCACACCCTGCTACCACAAGATTACATCTTGTGGTTTTACCTTCCTTTACAGATCTAAACTTCACCTTTTCTTCCATTGTTGAGGACTCAAAGAAGTATGAAAAACGGCAGAAATGATAACCGTTTTTTGTTTTTCATCAAGTGTATAATGAATCATAAAGGGGAAAACATCTAGTACTGCACATCGTGTTTTTTCGTAGCGTATCGCTACAGCTTCTGGGTTTTTACGGACATACCTAATTTTGGACCGTACTTCTTTTGTAAAACGTTTTCCCAACCCATTTTTTTTGTCATTATACCAGTGAGCGGTTTCTTTTATATCCTCTTTAGCAAGAGGCAATATGATAGACTTATACATTTATAAATCTTTTTCAATGTCGTCCATAGCTGCATCAAAGTCCGTAGCCTGACCAGGATTTTTTTTATAATCCTCAAGGCGTTTACGCACCTCTTTTATTTGCCACTCTGGAATATCAATTTGCTCAATATCCTTGAATTTTCCTTTAAGCTCATTCCACTCTGATATAGGAATAAAAACACCTGTTGTTTTTCCTGTATTGTCTGAAATATACTGTACGTTCATGATCTCTAGTTTTATTTATAAAATACGCTGAATTTTTCTTTTAGCAACAAAAGCATCAATTACAGAAAAGATATGTTCACGATCAGACTTCTCAAACTTAGTCACCTCCAAAATACGAGATTTAGTGTTTTTATCCATTTCAACATCTATCTTTCCGGTAAGGTAATCTAACGACACATCAAGTATGTCTGCAATTTTCCGCGCTATCTCGATGGAAGGTAGTACTTCGTTGCGTTCGTATCTGCCTAATACGTTTTTATGTATACCAAGTCGCGAGGCAAGTTCTGTTTGCGATATTCCTTTCTCTTTTCTGAGTTCTACTACTATACTTCCAAAGTTCATAATTAAGAAACTTATTAGGTTTTTAAAAGCACTATAAATGCTTTGTAACAAAGATACGACAACTAAACAAGTTAATCAAACTCGGAAAAGTTTGTGTTTTAAAACTGAATTGGTTTTTTCGCACCTAAATAGGGTTCACTTAAACATTTTTAAGTTTCTGAATATCAATATTTAAATGTTCAAAATACACGGTTTAGATGCAAGCTCACTATACATAAATGCAAATTTATCTTCTTTTCGCATGTGCTTTTCGAGCTGAAATTATCAAAAATTGGATAGGCCGAAGGTACTCCCGTGAGGAAAAAGCCTTTCTAATCGTCTTTAAACCGCCTTAAAATCGATCATTATTCAGAAATAAAAATCTTTTACGTCTGTTTTGAATTTCTGAGTAAACCCTAAATAGGTTCTAAAAATATTTTTCAACACTGAACATTCAAGCTCTCAAAAGCAAACTAGACATTTTCGACATCGCCGTCGCTCGTGCGCGATTGCATCACGTTCGCGGGGGGTCTTTCATAGAAAGCATGACGATTTTATTTTCTTCTTCAAAAACTTCGTAAACGATACGATTTTCTTTGTTGATGCGACGAGACTAGTAGCCAGAGAGTTGGTGTTTTAGTTGTTCAGGTTTTCCAATACCTTCAACTGGATTTTCTTCAATGGCTTCAATGAGATTGGTGATTTTTTTAATAATGGCTTTATTACCAAGCTGCCGCGCGTCTCCGATCGCGTGGACTTGAGATCCATAGCCGCAAAATAAAACAACTAACTTTTCTTTTAAATCAACTTTTTACTTATCTTAATTAGCAACTTAACATAAACCCTAATTCAAATGAGTAGAAATTATAAATTTCACAATCCGAATGCACCATATTTCGTAAGTTTTGCCGTCGTTGAATGGCTGGATGTTTTTATCCGTAAGGAATACAAAGACATTTTACTGGACAGCTTTTCTTTCTGTCAAAAAGAAAAACAGATGGAGATTTACGCCTGGTGCATAATGTCCAATCATGTGCATCTTGTGTTTAGAAGTCTCGGTGATGAACCACCTGAGAAATTATTAGGTAGCTTAAAACGATTTACGAGTAATGCTATAGTTAAAGCTGTAAAAGAAAACGAAAAAGAAAGTCGTAAAGAACATCTCTTAACTATTTTTAGAAGAAACGGCGTAAAATCCAGTAATGTAAAAAACTATCAATTCTGGAGACATGATAATAGACCGATTGAGCTATGGAGTAAAAAGGTTATTTCTCAGAAAATTAATTATATTCACAATAACCCAGTTGGACAAGGATTCGTTTTTAGACCTGAGGACTATGTATATAGCAGTGCGGTAGATTATAGCGGTGAAAAAGGTTTACTGGAAGGAGTTGTGGTTGTCAATTAAGGTAGTGTAAAGACTACCACGCGATTGGAATCGCTCGGTAGTGTTGGGGCTGAAAAAAAAGATAAAGGTAATAATTCATATTCTGAAAATTGGTGGCGAGGTCATTGGGATAAAGGTAAGGCAGAGAAAATGCATAAAGCTAAAAATCAAAAACCAGCCCTCACATTAAATGATAACGTAATGATTATAAAGACAACCCAAGGATATACAAAATATAAAAAAGAGAATACTGGAATGTGGGAGAAAACTAACTATGTCCGATACCCTATGCAAGAAAGAGAAGCTCCTCAGGGCACGATACCATACAAAGATTAAATCATGAAAAACAAAATGTACTTATCTAAAATATTTTTATTAATCTTCGTGGATGTAATTTTCGATATTTTAATTGACGCATGTCTTATCGTGTTGTCTAATTTTAATATCTCTTTTAATTTCTTTTGGATGATTTTTATCGTTATAATCTTCCTGATTATTTTACTCCTTACCACGTTTTTTATAAAGAGGAATAAAGGAAAATATGATTATGTCATTCCTGTTTTAAGTATAGTTTTTGTCATATGTTATATGTTTATAAACGAATTTGGTTGGGTATACTACTTAATTGATGGCAAAAATTTACCCAAAGTAATTGAACCTGCAAGTTACACTTATATGTTGTGGATACTGCGAAGCATTGTAATAGCTTTTTACATATACATCTTGGGTAAAGAAAGGGTAAATCTAAAAATGAAGTTCAAATGAGTTTTAGTATCTTTGGTGGGGTTACCCCCTGCTACCGCAAGATTGCATCTTGTGGTTTGGTTTACCCCAACTTCTCAGGATCCTGCATTGTATCAAACACATGTGTAATGTAAGCGGTTTTATTTTCTACTTTGTAGATGATTTTATTGTGGTTAGAAAACAGGTAATTGGTGTCCTTGTTTGAGGTATTTTAAAAGCTACCAGCTTCGTATTCTATGGTTAAAACAAGTAAAAACTAAACCATGTTGGGAGGTTTAGCTGCTAGGGGGATTGACCTAAAATAGTTCATGATAATCGTCTAGGTTAAAAAAAGCCCGCGTCCACCTAAGACGGTATGGGGTTGATTAAAATCCTCTGAAACTTACTTTCGTTCAATGCTCAACAAGGTACAGGAAGCAGGTAAACCTCCAACTTTCAGTAGGCTTGACAACTTTTTTGCTTCATCCGAAGTAAAACCTCCTGTGATGACTAATTCGCCTCCTGATATGGGGTTATTAATGATCGGTGAACAAACAACTTTATTATTTACCACTATCGCCATAAACTGATTGATGTTCTTTGTCGTGATATTTTTCAGTTCTTCGGTTCCTACGCTATTGAATGTGACGTGAATTTCGATGCTGCCTGTATTCTCGTCAACCGTTATTTTAGAAGAGGTGATTTGATTTGAATTTATACCATACTCTTGACTTGCAATTGTGTTAAGTGCATATAATACAAAGAAGCGATCATCTACCCCTCTAAATTGAACATGGTTTGCTCCCCATGCAAAATCTAAATGATCCTGCATCTCTTCTTTTTTAAAAATGTGCAAAGCATCCATTATTTCACCGGTGTCTGATGTCGGTGCAAAAGCGAGTTGAGGCGTGTGAAGATTACGTGTTGAAGAGTTTATATTAAGAATGAAATTTAGCGCATTGTCTTTGATGGAGTCGATCTTCTTTTGTTTGTTCTCTTCCAATATTAATTCTTCGGTAAGACTCATCTCCGTATTTGAAGTATCGCTCATCGTACTCTCATCGATTTGTGGTGTGACTTTTTGCTCATAAAATGAAGTCAGAAACCCTTTTGTATCTGCTAGCGAATAAGTTTTTACAAATTGTAACGAGGCGCTAGAACTTATTAATTCTCGAACTTCATTTTTGTCGAATTCAGAAATTTCAGGAACTGTTAAAATAATTTTGTTTTTTGTGAGTTTAGTATAGGAGTCCATGACTGAGATCCCTTTACTCGTTAAACGTAGTTGAAGCATATGCCTGATTCGTTCATATTGAGACTCCAATTGATTCAAAACATAAGTTTCCGTTTCATTATTGGAAGCGCTGCGTGTTAGATGATCGATTGCTTTTTCCGTTCCAAACAGCTTTATGAGCCTGACGCTAGGGTAGCGTTCTTCGCGAACCTTAAAAAAGAACGCAGCATAATTTGAATTTTTAGCTTTATGTCGTTTTAAGGCTTCGGCTTGTATTTCTTTGAATATTGAACTATGACGTTTAGAGGATAATTGTTCAATGAGTTCTGGAGTAGCTACCTCAATCTCAATAATTGATTGTTTGCCAGGATTAGAGCATCCAACAGTTAAAAGAAGGGTAATAGTCACACAGATGAGAATTAGTAGTCGCATTGAATTCTGAGTTATATGATGATAAAGATAAACTATTCCATTCAATCCCCCAAGCTACCACGCGACTCTGATCGCGTGGTCTTGGGACTCATCAAACATAATTCCATTTCTTACTGACATTTCTTAAAAAAGCATCCAAGCACTTGATCGCAGAATCTTACACAAAAAAAACTCATCGTCTTTAATTTGACGATGAGTTGTGTTTTATTTAATGAACATAAAGGTTATTGCTTGATCAGTTTGACTGTCTGTCGAGTTCCTTGACGCTCGATAGCCATAAAGTAGATGCCTTTCTTCCAACGTAATGTTTCAATCGTTGTATGGGTCGTTTGAACGCTAATTTCATCGACTGTTTTACCTGTAACGTCATTGATAATGAGTGATGTTCCCGGCTCCAGGTTTTCGAGGTGTAATGCGTTGTCAAATGGATTGGGCGCAATGACCACCTGTTCCATGTTGTGCCCGAAAACCGAAAGGTTAGACAAATCAATGGGTTCAGAAGCCGGTGAGGTACAACCTTCGGATGAAGTATGTTGCACGGTATAAACCCCAGCAGTCGTGGCCGTATGCGTCTGGTTCGTCGCTCCATTAATGGCCGCGCCATCGAGGTACCATTGATTTCCATTGGCATAGCTTGAGGAAAGATCATTTCCATTTTGCGTAATGGTCGGTGCAGAAGGTGTAGGATTGACCGTAATCGCGACTTGAGCACTGTCAGAGGTACAGCCATTAACGGTCGTTGTCAGGTAATAAACGCCGTCATTGCTCAATGTGGAACTATTGATGACGGGATTTTGATCCCCACTGGTATAGTTGTCCGGTCCACTCCAGTTATAGGTCACATTTCCTAAATCATTTCCAATGAGTTCAATAGGATCACCTTCGCAAACTTCGGTATCCGTTGCATCCGCCAGGGCTTGTGGTTTTGGGTTCAGCGTTAAATCAGTTCCGTTATTTGACCCTGTAAAAGCATTGTCTGTAGCGTTAACGCGAACGCGGTAGAGCGATCCAGCCGTAATACTAGTGGGTACAATACCATCAATAGATCCCGTGGATGCCGTTGAAGTAATTGTTCCGATACTCGTTGGAGAACCGAAACTACCTTGATCATCAGACAGCTCGAGAATAAAATTATTACCACTGTTATAAGTACCGGTACCGTTGTAATCTACGGTAATCGTATCGTCTCCGCAAAAGCTAGTTCCATTTTGAACGGCTGCCGTAAGTGTGGGGTTTCCTCCACCAATCTGCGTACCTTCAATACTAATTTCGTCAATGCCGTGATAGTGATTAGGTGCGGGATCTTGGGCCGTAACTTCATTGAATTCGAATGCGATTGAGAATTGATTGACATCATCTCCAGCAGGAAGCGTAACGGTTTCTTCAATCCAGTTCGAAGGGTTGCCAGAAAGGGTATACCCTGAATTAACCCAGCCGCCACCATTGACTTGGTAAAGGACTTCAACACCGTCCAGCCCACCTGTGCGCCAGAATTTCAATGTGACATTATCATAGCCTGTGGTATTTACCGTGCTTGTCATTGCTGCAATCAACTGTTCAGAAGAACCTCCGAGAACGAAGTTGGCGTTTGTAACACCCTCTTGGGTCGCAATATCGGCCAATGGATGTAAGTAATTTCCATTTGGGCTCGAGAAAGTCCCTGGTTGTAGTGGCACATCGGGGATAGTTATAAAACCTCCCAAAATAGTTCCGCCAACGTAATCGGAGTTGATCGCCCAGGAATTATTGGTTCCCATCTGCATGATCATTGAACCAGTAGTTTCGAGGTCATCTGTATAGAGGACCGTTTGAGCATTGGCAAACGAGAAAATCCCCGTAAACAAAAAGAGTAGTAGTTTTTTCATAGTAGTAGAATTTTAGTTTAGCGTAAATTTAGGGAAATATATACAATATAAAAATTGTAATTGATTAAAGATCAAGTCATAAATCTGTTTCATTTCCTGTGCTTTATCATTATGACGTTATTGTTACAGCTACAACTCACGGAAGAAAGGTGGGGGTGAGGTAAAAAATCAATACTATAAAATATTATAGTGTCGAATTATGATTTCCTCAAAATTTGATGTATTTTTGATTAATTAATGATCAGATAAACGTTGAAAAAATGAGCAATTTTCTTTCCAGGAACTTAAAATTACTACGCAAGCACCGCGACATGTCTCAAGAAGATGTTGCACAGCAGTTGGAAATGACCCGTTCTTCCTACAGTGGTTATGAAAATGGGGTAGCTGAGCCGAGTATCGAAAATCTGGTAAAATTGAATACGTTTTATAAAATCCCTCTCGATGATTTAATCAAAAAGGACCTTTCAAAACTATCGAAAAAAGAATGGGAAGCGATTACCGAAGGGGTTTACCAGGATGTCAAAGGAGCTAAGTTGCGCGTATTGACCTCAACGGTTTCTCAGGATAATGAAGAAGTTATAGAAATGATTCCTGAAAAAGCCCGTGCTGGTTATACACTGGGTTATGCCGATCCCGAATACATCAAGGTCCTTCCGACTTTTCAACTGCCTTTTTTAAAAAAAGACCGCAAATACAGATCTTTTCCGATTTCTGGTGATAGTATGCCTCCCGTTTCAGAAGGTTCGCATGTCATTGGCGAATACATGCAAAATTGGGAAACGATTAAAAACGGTCATCCCTACATCGTGATCACCAAGGACGACGGTATCGTTTTTAAAATCATCCATCGCATACCCAATCGTAAAGACATTGTGCAATTATCGTCGACCAATCCTGTTTACGAACCGTACATTGTCAATATCAACGATATTATTGAGATTTGGAAATTTGTCAATTATATTGCGCATGATTTGCCAGAAATGGCGGTGGGAGAGAATGAGCTCGTTCAATCGGTAAAAGGAATTCAGAAACAAGTGAATCAACTAAGTGCATACATTCAAAAAGACAGTTAAAGGAAAATACCTTGAATAAGCATCAAATCTCTCCTTTTATAACCAGTTCTAAGTTCTGGGCCTGTAGCGACAAATGAAGGGGAATGCTGGAGATTGATCGACTAAGCTCTAAATTTTAGTCCTGAAGAATATGGATGAACTACCAGAATTTTAACATATTCTTACAGAATTGTTCTTTGTTGATCGAGTGAATTTGAATTGTTAGTCAAAACTGACAAAAGTCATTGTTTTTCATGGTAAATGTCATTCTCTCTTTAGTGACTCGTAGCGAAATTTGTTCACAATGAACACACGGTTGATTTATGTCCGCGAGGAGGAGATGTCGGAAGAATTAGGTGCAATGCTTGCCCAGCATACCAGCGTGAATGAGTATCTACTGTTTTTAGTCGAGTTAAAAGCAGTAGATGATCATAATGTACCGATGATATCTGATCTTTCTGATCTCCGCTTGAACAAAGCTGAACAAGTGATAAAAGAATGGCTGGAAGATTTCGTAGCACCCGATTTAAATTGGAAATTAGTTGTTTTTGAAGGGAAACCAGCTAAAAATAATCCCGATTTCACATTTGGCAGCAAATTTCATAAAATAAATGTTTTTGTCCATCCAGAGAATGAGTTGCGGCTAATACCCTTTCTAAAAAACCGTGTAGAACCAAACAAATTATACTTTTTTAATTTTGATCAGTTCAATACCCGCAATCTTGTTTAGTGGTCTATCGCTCAAGATATCCTGTTTGTGAATCGTCAAGTTTTTTTGCTTTTATACTATTTGCCTGGTATTTGTGTTATTTTTGAACTAAGTGGAGATGGATTTGTTGTGATTACAACACAAAAGTGGCAAATATAATATGGTCAAAACTTCTCTATTAATAGTAGATGATGAATCTGATATTCGGTCGCTATGTACCTGTATCGTCGCTCGCGAATTTGATTTTGAAATTGAACAAGCTGCATCTCTAAAAATAGCCAGAGAGAAGTTAAAAACGTTCAAACCTGACCTCGTGCTGCTGGACATTCATCTGAGTGATGGATTGGGTTTTGACTTAATTCCTGATTTAAAGCGTGCAAATCCCGATGTTAAATTTTTATTTGTTACGGCCTATAATCAGTCGGAAGAACAAAAAAAAGCTGTAGATTTAGGGGCTTTTGGATTGTTGGGGAAACCTTTTCAAGCCAATCAATTAATAGAACGGTTGAATAAAATGCAGCAATAAATGTCGAATGGGCACATATTAATCATTGATGATGACGTAGATATTTGTACGTTGCTCAAACGTTTTTTGGAACGTAAAGACTTTAGTGTGACCACTGCTTTCAATGGAAAAGATGGTGTCAATAAAGCATTGGAAGGTCAGGTGGATTTGGTATTAACTGATTTTCGCTTGCCTGATTTGGATGGCATCGAAATTATTCGAGGGATAAAATCCCAAAAAGCAGCGCTACCTATTATTGTGATCACGGGGTATTCTGATGTCAATCAGGCTGTAAAGTCTATTCAGGAAGGTGCGCGTGAATATGTAACAAAACCGATCTATCCGGAAGAAATTTTGAATCAGATTCAAAATGCTCTGAAAGGGAAGCTGGCACCCACATCGGATAAAATTGCTGCTCCCAAAAAACAAAAGCAACCAGCTCCAACAAATAAAAAACAGCAATCATCACGACCAACAATGGCTGAAGGTGATTTTCTAAAGGGAAGCAGTTCGAAATCTCAGAATATTCAAAATTTAATTGAACTTGTGGCCCCTACCGATATGACTGTCGTTGTTATCGGTGAAAGTGGAACCGGAAAAGAGATTGTTGCTCGCATGATTCATGAAGCTTCTAATCGCAACGAGGCTCCCTTTGTGGCAGTTGACTGTGGTGCGCTTACTAAAAATTTGGCAGCTAGTGAGTTATTCGGTCACGTAAAAGGTTCTTTTACCGGAGCAGTAAACGATAAAAAAGGACACTTTGAATCAGCTAATGGAGGAACTTTATTCTTGGATGAAATCGGTAATCTATCTTATGAAAATCAGGTCAATCTGCTGCGTGTGCTGCAAGAGCGAGTCATTAGAAAGGTTGGAAGTGAAAAGGATATCCCTATAGATGTACGTATTATTGTGGCTACCAATGAAGATCTAAAAACTGCTATGCGATCTGGTAAGTTTAGAGAAGATATATACTACCGTATTAATGAGTTTAAAATAACGTTGCCAGCGCTGAAGGACAACTTAGATGACCTCGAAGAGTTTATTTCCTTTTTTATTGATAAGGCGAACGCGGAATTAGATAAAAACATTAAGGGAGTAGAATATAGTGTAATGCGTGCATTAAAAAAGTATCCATGGCCGGGTAACATTCGCGAACTCAAAAATGTGATGAAGCGAGCAGTGTTACTCAGCCAATCAAATTATATCAAAGATCAGGTTCTACCTGAGGAAATCACGGAGCCTTCGACTGAAGAATTAATTGCTGATGATGATTCCCTGGATTTAAAAGATGTGGTTGCTAACGCGGAAATCAAGGCCATTAAGCGTGCACTGAATAAAACGAACAATAACAAAAGCAAGTGTGCAGCAGTATTGGGGATTGATCGTAAAACATTGTACAACAAAATGAATGCTTACGGGTTGTTAGATTAGCGATGCGAAAGAAAATAACATATTACAATTACTTTCTGGTACTTTCCCTTGTGCTGATCACGTGCTACATGTTTGCGTCACTATTTTTTCTCCAGCGCACGGCACAATCTGGGGAACAAGCGGTTATTTTTGGTAAGACGGTCAAAAAAACGGATGAGATTATTCAAAATACCTACGAATTAGAAGGTTTGGGATACGGCTATCTATTGACCAATTGCGATAGTCGCTACAATGATTATCGGTCTTCAAGGCTGCAATTATTAAAAGATTACAAAACACTTCAAAACCATTGCCATGAGCATTCTTTGGCAATGGACCATGTCGACCATTTGAATTTGCTCGTCCAGGAGCGACTCGCTCATATCGATCATCTCATTGCGCTGGATTCAATGCATATACTCGAAAATGAAAAAAGAACCGAGCATTTGAGTAAAGGATCGGTAATTACTGATAGTATTATTAAAACACTTGAAAAAGTAAGGAATGAAAATGAAAATCAGCGTATTAAGCAACAAGAGCAAGCCCAAAAAGCAACTGAAAAAGCTACGTTCATGTTGTCAATTTTCGGTGTGGTAATGCTGGTTATCGTATTTATTAGTTTTCGAAAAATGAAACGCCAAATATTATTGAATGAATCGCAGGTAAAAGAAATCGATGAGTACAATCGCGAATTAACCGTTATGAATGAAAATTTGGAAAATTTCGCCTATGTAGCTTCTCACGATTTGAATGAACCCCTGCGCAAGATTAAAACCTTTGGTGATATGGTTGAATCTGAAATTCAGGCCCCAAAAACAAATGAGTCAATGGTGAAGGATCATATAGGTCGAATGCAGGAAGCGGCTTCCAGAATGCAGCAACTCATAGAAGACTTACTTTCTTATTCCAGGATTTCCAGGTCAGTTAATATTCACGATGATATAGATTTGAATGTTGTATTAAAAGAAGTACTCAATGATATAGAAGTCCTTATTCGAGAAAAAGAGGCTGAGATCATTGTTGATAAGCTTCCGGAAAACCTTTCGCTCGATAAGATTCAAATGCGTCAATTATTTCAGAACCTGATATCTAATGCGTTAAAATTCAGCAATAAAGATGTGATACCTAAAGTAAAGATTAGGGCTAAAAAAGTGAAGCGCGAAACGTTGTCTGTATCAGAACAAACCTCATTTATCGATACTTCTATCGACGAATATTGGAAAATTGATGTTATCGACAATGGTATTGGGTTTGATGAAAAGTATGTCGATCGGATATTTTCTGTTTTTCAACGGTTACATGGCAGATCCACCTACAAAGGAACAGGTATTGGTCTTTCCATTTGTAAAAAGATATGTGAGAACCATAAAGGTATGATCACTGCTACTTCAAAAGAAGGAGAGGGAGCTACATTTTCTATATTTTTACCTGCTTAGAGCAATAAAATTATGAGTTTATCTGTATTAATTATCGAAGATGACGAGGACGATTACATCATTATGAGTCATTACTTGTCCAGGATCACGACGGTTGAGTATGTGGTAAATTGGTGTAACGACTTTGATGATGCGTTTCAAGAAATACTAAAAGATGAACATGATATTTATCTGATTGATCATTTTTTAGGAAAAGGAGAGGGTGTCGAGATTATACAACAAGTCAGGGAGTATAATGTTATGAAACCACTCATTTTATTGACTGGAGCCGGCAACATCAACGTGGATGAAAAAGCGATGGAGATGGGAGCTTCTGATTTTATTGTAAAAAAGGAAGTGCGTGTCGACACTCTCGAGCGGTCATTGCGCTATGCCATGGAACGATACCACCAACAGCGCCAAATCAAGGAACAAGAAAAGAAGTATCGCAGTCTTTTTGAACTCAGCATGGAACCCATTATTATTCTGAATAATGATTTTGAGGTTACTGAGCACAATGCAGCCTTTGAGCGCGTATTCCATAGCGATGAATCACTAGAAACATTGCAAGATATTCGATTTCAGGATCTGTTTAAATACGACTTTGATTACAACGAATTAATTAATAATGTCAAAAAGAAGGGAGCAGTGCAAGGTTTTAAGACCACGATGACTAATGCGAACAAAGATATCATTGTTATATTGTCACTGGCTCGACTGCCCCAATCTGATGATTCGCAAGATGCTTATCACCTTGCCATTAATGATGTCTCCGCATTAATTGAAAAAGAACAGGAGCATAAAAAGAATGAGAAATTGAGCATGACGGGACGTATGGCACGTATGATTGCTCATGAAGTACGCAATCCTTTAACGAATATTAATCTGGCTTTGGGTGAATTGCGTTCCGTTACTGAAGGTCTTGAAGAGGCCAATGTTTTTCAATCGATGATTGAACGGAATACAGATCGGATTTCAAAATTAATCGATGATCTCTTGAAGTCTGCCAGACCCCCGGAATTAGAAAAAGTGCACAGCAACTTGCAGGAGATTTTGGATGCTGCGATTGACTTTTGTCAGGATCGGATAGCACTTCAAAACGTCGATGTAAATAAGGTGTTTCCTGATCAGGATGTAGAAGGTCATTGGGATCCCGAAAAACTGAAGGTGGTTTTTGTGAACATTATAATCAATGCTATTGAAGCCATGGAAGAGGTGCAACAGCCGGAATTATCCATCATTCTATCCAGGGAAGATGATTTTGCGATGATTTACATCATGGATAACGGTAAAGGAATGGATGAGGAAACACAGCGCAGTATATACGATCCCTTTTTTACGATTCGCAAAGAAGGGTTAGGCCTCGGTATGACAGCTACATTAAATATTATTAATATGCATGAAGGTAAAATAAGTGTGCGATCAGCGATTGGAAAGGGAACGGAGTTTAAGATCGCCTTGTTATGTGATTAATGGTTGCTTTTAGCTTTTGAGGATCGATCATGATTAATATGATAGCAAGCAGGCCGACCTGGGCGGGAATAACATAACGGACAATAGCTCCCACAACTGGTGTAGTCCATCCCACAATTAAGAGTACAAAAAAGGCAAAAAGTGCCATTGTGCATGTCATGCGCACTTCTTTTTTATTGATGCTTCTTCGTGCTGGAACTAAAGCTAGAAACAAAAAAATCAAGTAACAACAGTTTTCGATAAATGCTGGATATTGCAACCAGGTTTGCGAGGGTTTAGGAAGTGGTCTAATCAGCGTATTGAACAACACCTCTGGAATCATTTTAATCATGGTGGGGAAAGAGCCCTGGATGGTTGTGACTTCAATGCCGCTACCTGCCTGATCCATTGCTACAGCAACGTGAAATGTATCGCCCACTGCGTCTAAGTGAACGGGATTTCGCGTGAAATTATCGTCGATATCCATTAAAAAAGCTCCTACTGGTCGTTGAAGCACTGCTTTACTATTGTGAAGATCAAAGGCTTTGCGATTGTTGAAATAGACGTAATAATATTGGTCGTTACCAGCGTCTAAATACAGTCCTCCATCTCTGACGTTCATAAAATCCTCTTGCTGCTTGGATATAACGGTAGTCATTTTTTGAAGTCCACCAGTCGTATACAGAAAGACAAAACCGAATAGCACGAATGTAATGATGTTGACTACCTGCCATTGTGAGATTCGGCTCCAGATCAAGTAGAAGAATAGCGCGCAAATTAATACGATAGATACGTAGGGTTTGAACCCTATTAAAAATAAAGCGCCTAGAAGGATTCTCCAGGTTTTTCTTTTCCAGTTGATCGCATCAAATACCCCACGCATCAGTATGAACAGACCTGTGATCATGAGAGGTTCTTTGATGATGCTGCTACTCCAAAAGGCGATGCTCGGTGCGATAGCAACAAATACGATCAACCATTTCCCTTTTACTTTGGAGTGCTTGCGAAGAAGTTGGAAAAAATCGAGACTGGCGATGAATGAACAGAAGCTAAAAAATAAGAAATGAATATAAACTGAACCGTTCGATATAAAATAGAGTAGTGCGTTGACACGGATAACATTGCGCGAATCGTTTGGTAGAAATTGGTTACCAGCATTCCAGTGTGAAGTGGCGGAGAGATAGTGCTCAATAAGTTCAGGGTTTTCACGCCATCCCGCAATGAAGTGCAAAAAATCCCGAGGAGATTGGTAAAAAACATCGTTAAGAATGATAGATTCTCTAAAAAACCGACCCGCATCAGCTGTGAGTTCTCCCCCTCCGTAATAGTCCGTATAGACAAACAAGAAAAAATAGGCATAGAATAGTTTTACAGTAAATAAAAACAACAATCGCAGAGGAGAAACGCCATTCACGTGTCGTGATCCCGTTCGCCATATAAGAAAATAGGCGAGCAGTAAATAGATAATGAATAAGACAGCGCTCAATTTGCTTTTTTGCCAAAAATAATAAATCGTTTGAGATAAAATTGAAGGCTATAGAACTCTCCTTCAACGGAATATTTAAAGCGATCTATCAGCGAGTTTTCTCCCGCAAAAAATGTTAACAATTCACTATAGAAAAGTACTGGGAATTGCAACGATGAGTGGTTCTGAATATCATTATATTTGCTTTGATGAAAGACACGTACCGACATAAAGGGATGCGGCGAAAATTGATTACTGAGCTGCGCGAAAAAGGAATAGAACAAGATAAAGTGCTTGAAGCATTTGATGAGGTACCGAGACATTATTTTTTGGATGAAGTTTTTAACCATCAGGCATATTCAAATATCGCTTTTCAGATTGGTGCAGGACAAACCATCAGTCATCCATTCACGGTAGCTTTTCAAACTGAATTACTCAATGTAGAACGTGGTGATCGCATTCTGGAAATTGGAACAGGCAGTGGTTTTCAGACTTCCATTTTGAGCGCACTGGGTGCACGTGTGGTGACTATAGAACGTCAGCGCGAACTGTTTTTAAATGCTAAACGCATTATCCATCGCTTAGGTTTTACGCCTAAATTGTTTTACGGAGATGGTTATAAAGGAAAAGTAACTTACGCGCCATACGACAGTATTATTGTGACTTGTGGGGCTCCTTTTCTTCCTGAAGATTTGAAAAAACAAGTCAAAATTGGTGGTCGGATTGTTATTCCAATTGGTAAAGGTGATCAACAAATTATGACCACATTTGATCGTATCGATGAGAATGAATGGGATGTAAAAGAATATGGTGATTTCAGTTTTGTTCCCATGCTTAAAAATACGGCTCGGTAATGAAGGAGTTGCGTCCGTTAACGATCTCTGCATCAATCAAAAACAGACCTACTGTGTTGCTGACACAAGAATACGAGCGTTTTGTCTTGTATCAACCCTTTTCAGGTAAAGGATGGCTCAATTTCCAACTCAAAGCATTCCTTTATCAACACTACAAAATTGAAATGTTGCGTACGGGTTTTTTTACGTTTCAGGAGAAGAAGTATTTGTGCCATGAGATGGTAGACGGAAGTGTTCTTTTTATAGATTGGTGGCAATATCAGTGGAGGCAAAAGCGCCAGTTCAATCGCTTTTTAAAGCCTAGAGCACTTTTCTACATGTATTTAATTGATTTTTTATTCCCTGTTTTTGAGCCTTCTAAAAAATGGATAATACCTGGCTTTAAAGATCGATTTATGGGACATCCATTTCCTGCTCCTCAACTTGAGCAACTTCGCTTTCAACCAATGAATATCAGTCAGGTGGGGTTAAACAGCGTTGGTGCCCGTACTTTTTTTCGTCACATAAAAAATGATTTACCTCTGTTTCTAGAAGATTTTATGGCGCTGCATCACGATAAATTGCGCGCTGACTTAAAATATCGGATCCGACTCAGTTCAGAATACCGTAATCATTATTGGAATGCTTTTCAGCAATGTTTTGATGAGGAGTTTATCAATTATGCTGTAGCTGCAATTAAAAATTATATGTTACAACTTTAGGCACATGGATACATTCTACTCACTGATTTATTATCGACCGAACGTAATGACGGATGAGTTGTTGGCCCTAGGGTTACTGGCCGGCGGTGGAGAAGGTCCTTTTTTATATATTTCCAAACGGCGCACGAACCTCCTGAAAAAAACGATTCATCCCCAAACCTTTACGGCACTGCAACGACGCATCAAAAGTTTAAAGAAAACAGTAGATGATTATAGAATCGAGCATACAGATTTAATGTTATTCGATCCGCACTATTCACGTGAAAAACTGGAGGCACTTCACAGCGAAAGTTCAGGTGCTATAGTTTATAGTAAAACAGTTTCAATCAATCAGTGGCTGGACGCTTCACAATTCAATGAACTCATCTATCAATTTTTTGGAGATCGTGAAATAACCAGTAAAAAGAAACGACCAGTTTTTCAATTGAGGTGGAAAGCTTTTTATCAATCCAAACATTGCGACTCATGGGAGCGGAATGTTCTGCTATCAAACATTTGCGATGTTGATTTGCCGATGCGGTTGGACCTCTATCGAGCCGATTCCAAAGCAATCGTCAAGGGGCTTAATTTTGATTTGAAATCAGCAACAGTGAAACGAAGGATCTATGAAATCCAGTTATTGGCCGAGTCTTTACCAGACCACGATATTTATGTCGTTCATCCTTCTCCGCGCAAAGACATTGGAAAATCGCTGCTCAAATCAATGAAACATACCGTTCCTCATATTGTCACTAAAAAATTCTCTTCCTTCAGGGATAATTCGTAATTTGTGACAAATTGTGTTGCAAAGTTTCAGTATTAATCATTTGGTTATGAAATGATGCATTTCAATATAAAATTGAGAAAGAATGGCATATATGAGGATTATAATTACAGCACTGTTAAGTTTTACCTTTACGGCTTTTTTGGGTTGGGGGCAATCATACAATTTAGATTCACTATCGCACCTTGATTTTCAAGCGTTACACAACACGAACCTCAACGATATATGGGGGTACGTGGATGAAAATAATAATGAATATGCCGTAATTGGTGCAGCAAAAGGAGTCTCCATCGTGGATGTGACAAATCCTCAAAATCCAACAGAGGTCTACTGGCACTCGGGAACTGAGAGCACTTGGCGCGATTTAAAAGTTTATGGTGATTATGCCTATGTCACGACAGAGGCAGAGGACGGATTATTAATAATTGATCTTTCGCCGCTACCCAATAATCCTATTACTTCAACAACTAATTTTTATGATAACACTGATCCTTGGAATTCAGCCCACAATATCTGGATTGATGAAAATGGATATGCTTATATATTTGGATCTGATCGCGGTAATGGCGGTGTAATTATCCTCGATGTATTTACTGATCCTATGAATCCAGTCGAAGTGGGCGAATTCGATAATTGGTATGTTCACGACGGATATGTACGCAATGATACTATGTATTTAGCGCATATTTATGAGGGCTTCTTCTCTCTAGTAGATATTAGCGATAAATCGAATCCGGTTTTATTGGGAACGCACCAGACCCCATCTAGTTTTGCTCATAATATTTGGCCTTCAGATAACGGTCAGTATGTATTTACGACGGACGAGGTTTCAGATGCCTACCTGGCGGCCTACGATATATTAGACCCTACGAATATTCAGGAGGTGGATCGCATTCAGTCCAGTCCGGGAGATCAGGTGGTTCCTCACAATGCACACGTGGATGGAGATTTTTTGGTGACATCGTATTACGCTGATGGTGTCGTTATTCATGATATCTCAGACCCTGAAAATATGGTGGAAGTGGGGCGTTTTGATACATACCCGGGAACGTCAACATCTACTACAGGTAACTGGGGTGCGTATCCATTCTTACCTTCAGGTAATATATTAGCTACGGATATTGAAAATGGTTTTTTTGTGCTTGGAAGTAACTATGATTACGGTGCCAAACTGGAAGGTACGATTACAGATAACAGCAATGGTAATAATTTACAGGGCGTGGACATTACAATCTCCGGAGAACCTCAGGTTGAATTATCTGATTTGAATGGATTATATAAGATGGGGGTTACCAATTCTGGAACTTATACCGTTGATTATGAAAAATACGGTTATGAGTCACAATCAATTAGCACAACACTGACTGCAGGTGACACGGTAATTCAGGATGTTGCAATGGTTCCACTGGATGATTTTCAATTTACAATTGAAGTCGAAGATGAAAATGGAGATCCGGTTAACGGTGCTGATGTTCGTATGTCGCACTCTGGAAATTCTTTTGATTTGATTACTAATGGCCTGGGTGAATCACAAGTAACACTCTATTATGACGATACTTACGAAATTATTGTTGGGAAATGGGGGTTCTACACCGAATGTCAAAATATAGCTATCGATGCTTCGACCAATAGTGTTAAGGTTATTTTATCCGATGGTTATTATGATGATTTTACCTTTGATTATGGCTGGTCGACGACTTCAAGTGCTGATGCCGGTGATTGGGAACGCGCTGTTCCTGCAGGGGAAGTAGTTACAGGTAATTATCCTAATCCAAATATCGACAGTCCAGATGATTGTGGTATGCACGCATTTGTAACTGATAATCGCCCAGGAACTGAAGGTAACGTGACCGAAGGTACTGTAACATTAATATCTCCCGTATTTGACTTAACGGGTATTGATGACCCATATATTAATTATGAACGATGGTTTTATAATTATCATGGTCCCAATTCGCCTAATGACACGTTGCGAATCGTATTATCGAACGGCAATGATTTTGTGACGATTGATAAACAGGGGAGTGATGAAAATACATTTGACCAGTGGATTAAAATTAATAAACGCGTTACTGATTATGTCATGCCGACTGCAAACATGCAGCTCTTTGTGAGTACCTCAGACTATTCTGGCACAGTAAATATTGTAGATGCTGGATTAGATCATTTCTTCGTATCAGACGGGAATGTAGCTGGAGTAACTACTGAGGACTACTTTCAATCAACGACACATGTTTTCCCTAATCCATTTTCGAATCGATTGACTCTTCGAGGATTGACTGAAGTAAATGCTGATCAAATTCGCCTTGTAAATGTGCAGGGTAAGCAATTACCCATCGATGTTGTAGGTCAGAATAAGGGTACCTATCAAGTCACCCCTAATAGATTGTTAGATGCCGGAATTTATTTTATTCAAACGCCAGGTCAACAGTTTAAAGTGATCAAGAAGTAATTTAGTTCATCAATTTACAGAAGTGCAAGTGAGATCAACTATCAAGCGCTACGGTGTCCGACCTTTGGCGGAGACCTTTTCTGCCCTCGGTTTACGGGGTTGTTTTACTTTTTCGATCAACCGACTCGAGGGAACTCGCTGGCTGTCTCGGGAATCGGGAAATATCTTTAAAACTATCAAAAGTGAGTAATGCCAAAAAGAAAAGGATTAAACTTCAAGTGCAATAAACTGAGGTTCCAACATATATAGATTATATAAATAAATAGTCACAGTTTAGAGGTTTCAGAAATGTAAAATATTTCTTGTTCAAATTGACTAAGGCTTATGTTGATTCCCCAACTTTTGCTCCTGACTATCAATCTACCCGACGAAAGAAAAGTTGCCACTCGACGAGTGCCCAGATCAAAATAAAAACAACTTGAACCGTTTGAGTATTCATATTCAATCCAATTACAAATATGAAATGGGTAGCTAGATAGAAAACAACCGGATAAAGAATCCGAATTAAGAATTTAGGGAGCGGGGATAGCCCTCGTAAATATTTTCTTAAATATTTCATAACAAAAAAAGCACCGAAACATTCGGTGCTTTATGAGTACTTTATATTTATCGTTAACGCTTTCTCTTATAGGTCTCAATAATGTCCTTATTCAACGATTTTATGATGAGATCATTCTTTGTTACTTCCTGTATTTCGTATTCCTCTACTATGACAGTGTCTTCCTGTGTATAACGCATCGTTAAAAGAGGTATATCTTTCTCCTTTACATCCCATTGCCCTGAGCGACGCTGCTCGATATTTCTTACACCTTCTTCATTTTTGGCGTTTTGAATAGAATCGTAAACGCGGAAATAGCCATTATCTTCATAATAAGTAACAATCGTTGAGGACTTTTCTTCGAAGTCAATGGATTTGTCACCTTTCTCATTCTTGCGGTTCTTCAGCACCCAGCGGGTGGATAATAATTCCGATGTCGTGAGCTGGTTATTCACTTGCTCGTCTTTTACATTTTCTTGATCTGATGAAGACTTCTCATCGTTTTTACACGAAAACAAAACGAGTGAAATCACAAAAATCGAATAAATAAACTTCATATTCTAAAATTTCAGTTGATGATGAAGACAAATATACAAAATTCTTTTTCAGATGCCTTATTACGGTGTAAAAAGAAATGAACAACATGAAAACTAACTATTAAATTGAGGGTAAATCATCGCATATCTTTTTTGTACTATCTTGGTATGTTTTCGTTGCAACTGGCACAATTCAACTTTTACTAATTGTGCGTAATATGTTTACTTTTCATTGTTTTTTTATACGTTTTAAATAGTCTTTTTTTAAATATTTATATTTGCACCCACTACTGTCCGATAAAAATAAGAATTAGTCAATTCACACCATAAAAGTGTTGGTTTTACTGCTTCCTCTCTTTGAA
>CAJXMN010000057.1 GCA_913056215.1 uncultured Flavobacteriales bacterium
GTTTTACCTTCTTCCCAGTTAGCTGGACAAACCTCACCGTTTTTCTGAACGTGCGTGTAAGCATCGATAAGACGAACGAATTCATTCACGTTTCGTCCGAGTGGCATATGATTGACACCCTCATGGAATACTGTTCCTTCTTCGTCAATTAAGTAAGTCGCACGGAAAGTTACATTGTCTCCTTCATACACAAAAGAATCTGTTTCCTCATTATATTCTTCTGATTGAATATCTAGAATCCGCAACATGTTCGCAAGGTTGCGATTCGAATCCGCTAAGATAGGGTACTTTACTCCCTGAATTCCACCATCATCTTTAGGTGTGTTCAACCAAGCAAAGTGTACTTCTGGTGTATCGCAAGACGCACCAATCACCATTGTGTTGCGCTTTTCGAACTCTTCAACCATCTCCTGAAAAGCGTGCAATTCGGTTGGACACACAAACGTGAAATCTTTCGGATACCAGAATAAAACAACTTTCTTTTTGTTTTTTACTGCTTCCTCCAAAATGTTCAACTTAAAAGTGTCCCCCATTTCATTCATTGCATCTACTTCAATGCTAGGGAATTTTTTTCCTACTAATGCCATGTGTAATTGTTTTTAATTAATTGTTACTATAATAATCTTTGTATCCGTTAACACAACCATTGCGTTTATTGGACAATACAAATATAGTGAGTACTACCTTATAAGTATAATCAATAATTTTTATATTTGAATAAATTTTATCTATAATGATTTCTCCAGCTCAGGTCCGTTACATACTCAGTCTTTTAGAACATAAAAATTTTCAAAGGGCCTCCACCGCTTGTTTTGTTACACAACCCACCCTATCCATGCAAATTAAAAAGGCAGAAGAAGCTTTAGGTAGTCCGATTTTTGATCGCGACACCCTCCCGCTCTCTCTTACTCAATTCGGTAGAGAAGTACTTCCTTATTTGCAGGAAATTGAAACCTCATATAATAGTTTAGAGGATCGGGTCGAACAAACCAAAGGTAATTACAAGGCCGAAGTAAGGTTGGGTATTATACCAACGATTGCCGGCTATCTGGTTCCAGAACTCTATGCCAAATGGCAACGCGAAATCGGTGACATTCAACTCGATATTATAGAACTTAAGACGACTTCCCTGTTAGAGGCCGTTGACAAAAAGGAAATTGATATGGGAATAATGGCAGGTCCGTTGCGCGATGTCAATATGATCAGTCAGGTATTGTTTAATGAGGAAATACTCATATACAGCCCGGATCAATCGACGCGTGAATTGACCCAGGAACAGTTAAATGCACTACGTCCATGGTTGTTAAGTGAGGGCAATTGTCTACGGACCCAAATGATCAATTTTTGCAATTTAGAAACACCGCAGAGCAATGAGTGGAATTATCAAGGGGGCAGTTTAAATATCTTGTTAAAGATGGTGGAACTCGAAGGAGGATATACGTTGGTACCCAAAAACTATTTGCCCTATCTCTCCCAAAAAAAAGACTACTTCAAAACTGTAAAAGATCATATTCCGATTCGCCAAATCGTTGGTGTGCACTTATCACGGAATACAAAAAAACCTTATCTCAATAATATTATGCGCGTCATACAGCGGAATAAAGCGAATAATAATCTGCACAAAAAACATACAGAATTACTGCCTTGGGATTAGAAAAAAAGCTATATTATTGAAATAATTGAAAATCTGATTGATGGAATTCTCTAAATATTATAATCTAGTAGTTGAAAAAGTAACACATTGGGGTGAAAATTTCGTAAGTATGCTACCTAATTTTATACTTGCTTTATTAGCCCTACTTATCTTTTACTTTCTTGCCAAATTGCTTCGTAAATTAGTGCACAAAATTCTTGAACGTGCCATCGATAATGAATCGTTGAGTGTTTTACTGGCTAAAATAACTTATATCCTGGCGATTACCGTAGGAACTTTCGTGGCATTAAGTGTTTTAAACCTTGAAAAAACAGTAACCTCATTATTAGCTGGGGCTGGTATTATTGGTTTAGCGCTCGGCTTTGCTTTTCAGGACATTGCTACCAATTTCATTTCTGGTTTTCTAATGGCCGCGAAACGACCGTTTAAAGTTGGAGATGTTATAGAGAGTATTAATCATCGGGGAATTGTCAAACATATTAATATTCGTACAACGGAAATAATTTCTTTCCAGGGACAACAAATTATTATTCCAAACAAAGAGTTATTTCAAAATGCTCTCATTAATGATTCTGCTTACGGTCAGAAACGTATTGATCTCGAAGTCGGTATTTCTTACGGTGAAGATTTAGAGCGCGTTCGTTCAATTACCGTTGATGCCGTTAAAGCTATTCCTGGAAAAATCGATGATAAGGAAACCTCATTAGTATTTCACGCCTATGGAGACAGCAGTATTAATTTCACCATAATGGTGTGGGTCGAATTCAGTTCACAACTCAACTTTTTAAAATCACAGAGTGAGGCAATTATTGCTATTAAGAAAGCCTACGACGCGAACGATATAATGATTCCTTTCCCTATTCGAACATTGGATTTTGGTATTAAAGGGGGTGAAAAACTGAACACAATGCTCAGTGAACGAAATCAGTAATGCAAAACGCTATGATAATTAAACTACAGTGAGCATAAACACGGCAAAAACTGACTTTTCTCATTTACTGATCATCGCTGCCTTGCGATATTTGCAATAAATGAGAAATGATGCTGAGCAAAAAAGTAATCGAAAAATATAACGTTCCTAGTCCGAGATATACCTCCTACCCTACAATTCTCGATTGGAACAGGAATACTTTTACACCAGAGGAGTTCACTACGGAATTCCTCGAAAAAGAACGTAAAAAAGCCCACAGCACAAGCGTTTATATACATTTGCCATTTTGTGAGAGTCTTTGCACTTTCTGTGGTTGTCATAAATACATTACCAAACGCCATAGTGTCGAAGCTCCCTATATTGACAGCCTGTTACAGGAGTGGGATATCTACAATCAGTTGAATGGTGATTCTATTGCTGTAAGTGAAGTGCATATAGGTGGAGGTACACCTACATTTTTTAGCGCAAATGAGCTTAAAAGACTGTTATCGCCCATCATGAAAAACAAAAAAAACGAAGGGTTATACAGCTTTGAAGGGCATCCAAACCACACTTCTAAAGAACAATTGGAGATCCTTTACGAACTTGGATTTCGACGGGTAAGTTTTGGTATCCAGGATTACAGTCTTCATGTACAACAAGCCATTAATCGGATCCAATCTTATGAACAAGTTAAGGAAGTGACAGAAACAGCGCGAGAAATGGGGTATGTAACCATCAGTCACGATTTAGTATTTGGCTTACCTCGTCAACGCATGGAAGATATAGACAGAACGATCGATCACACGCTAACTTTACGGCCAAATGCCATTTCACTCTATTCTTATGCGCATGTTCCCTGGGTCAAAGGTACAGGTCAACGTGGTTTTTCTAAAAGTGATTTGCCGGGGGCTGAAGATAAACGAGCGCTATATGAAAAGGCCAAAGAACGATTGCTAAGCGCAGGATATCTCGAAATCGGATTTGATCATTTTGCACTTCCCGATGAACCATTAGCTCTAGCAATGGAATCAGGAGATCTCAACCGAACATTCATGGGATATACAACAAGTAATACAGATCGCATGATCGGTCTCGGTGCTTCTGCCATTTCGGAATATGATTTTGGATACGCCCAGAACAACAAGGATATCAAAGCCTATCAGACAAGTGTCAACGCAGGGCAATTACCTGTCATCAAAGGACACATTCACAGTCATGAAGATGCTACGCTTAAAACTCATATTCTGGAGCTCATGTGTCGCTTCGAAACATCTTACAAACCTGGTTCTATTATTGAAGAGAAATTACGTCATTTTGATTCCACTTTTCGTAGTTTTGTAAATGATGGATTGCTCATTATGCGCGATCAAAAATTAATAATTACACGGGCGGGAAAGCCTTTTGTTCGTAATATCTGTATGACGCTCGACCCCTATAACAACAAGGAACAGCTGGAACAACGTTTTAGTCGTTCGATTTAAATGATAAACGCATGGATTGCTATCATTGTGGAGATCAAATAATTGGTAAACCTATAAGTAAAGCGGACAAACATTTTTGTTGCAACGGTTGCCTAACTGTTTACGAAATTCTCGAAGAAAATGGGCTGGATCAGTTCTACGCAATCAACGAAAAAAGTGGTGTAAAACCAGAGGCTTCTCAACAGTCTAAATTTGCCGCACTCGACGTCCCCGAAATCTTCGAGGACTTCGTTAATTTTCAAAATGACACCATATATAGGGTTACTTTCTTTCTTCCAGCTATTCACTGCAGTTCGTGTATATATCTTCTAGAACATTTAAAGAAATTGGATCCTAATATCATTAGTAGCGAAGCTAATTTTACCGCGCGTACCTTGACACTGACCGTTAAGAAGGAGCGCCAACTTTCAGAAGTCGCTGCACTATTGAGTAGCATTGGTTACCGTCCTGAACTACGCCAAAAAGAAAACCAGCGCACACAGTATGATAAGAATCTACTCTTACAACTCGGTGTTGCAGCCTTTGCTTTTGGTAGCGTCATGCTTTGGACCTTCCCAGAGTATCTTGGTATTGATGCATCCTTTGAAGCATTTCGAAATTTCTCAGCATATTTATCCTTGCTGGTCGCTATTCCTGTCTTGATTTATTCAGCACAGAGTTATCTAAAGTCTGCCTATCATGCTATTCGGACCGGACAATTAAACTTAGATATTCCTATTGCGCTCGGCATTATTGTACTCTTCACAAAAAGTGCAATCACCGTTATTCAGATGGAAGGATCTGGATATTTTGACTCATTTACAGGTTTTGTATTCTTTCTCCTCATCGGTAAATGGTTCCAGTCACGTACTTATCGCAGTTTGTCTTTTGACAATGATCCAAAAGCCTATTTTCCACTAGGTGTTCATCGAATTAAAGCAAATTACGATGAAGACGAAATAGTACAAATTGATACGCTGCAAACAGATGATGTTATCAGAATATTTAACGAGGAAATTATACCGTGTGATGGAGAACTCATTGCAGAACGAGCTGTTATCGACACAAGTTTTATCACAGGTGAATCTGAACTTGTTTCACTTTCGAAAGGCGACCGTATCTATGCAGGCTCCAAATTAATCGGAACAGCGGTACTCATCAAGATTCGTTCGACTACAAATCAAAGTAAATTTGCCAGTATTTGGAACCGAACGGATCAAAGAACTCAACGATTCATAGAAAACCGCGAAAACTTACTCAGTAAATACTTTTTGATCGGAGTTGGAATACTAGCAACAACAGCTGGCATAGTATGGGCATTTATAGATCCTTCACAAATCGTAGACATCGTTACAGCCATATTAGTGGTCGCCTGTCCTTGTGCATTGGCACTCTCATTTCCATTTGTATACGGAAACGCACTGCGCAAACTTGGAAGAAATGGTTTTTATTTCAAAAATAGCAGTCACATTCAATCGATGGCCAACATCGATCATATCGTATTCGATAAAACGGGGACACTAACGCGCGATCGTTTGGAAGGCGTACAATATAACGGTCGAGATTATAAAGCGTTTGCGCCTGCTGTGCTGGAATTAGCAAGACAATCTACACACCCTTATTCCAAGAGTATTACGAACTATTTAATCGAAAAGACAGATCGCGTTGCTGACATCAAACAATTTATAGAAGAAAAAGGACGCGGCATATCGGGGATCTCCGAAAATGGTGATACCATCGCTATAGGAAATGCCCATTTCGTAGGTGCTGAATCAACTGGTCAAAGTGGCAGCTTCTTAAAGATTAATGACCAAATCATGGGCTTTTTCTCCTTTCAATCGGAATTGAGAACGGATATGCTATCCACGATAAAAACATTGTCCAACCGCTACCACTTGACATTACTTTCTGGTGATCAAGATACAGATGCTCAATTATTTGAACCTGTAAAATCACTCATAGATATGCACTTTTCAATGCATCCAGATGATAAGAGTTCCTTTATTCAACGCTTAAAAGATGATGAGGAACGAGTCCTTTTTGTAGGAGACGGACTCAACGATACGAGTGCCTTAGAAGCTGCTGATCTCGGTGTAAGTGTCGCTGAGGACGAATTTCGGTTCACTCCGAAGTGCGATGCTATAATCAAAGGAAAAAAAATTCACGCTTTACCTCAATTTCTGTCGTTTGGTAAGTTTGCAGAGCGCGCTTTACAAATTTGCCTTTATTTCTCTTTGTTATATAATGCAGTAGGAATCACCTTTGCATTTATGGGATATGTCACTCCACTCTTTGCTGCGATACTAATGCCCCTAAGTTCCATTACCGTTGTATTTCTCAGCACGAGTTTGATTCAATTCAAGCGAATTCACTAAGGTTCGTAAATACAATAGTGATGAAATCTTGTTCATACACGCAGTTTCTATGCCATCAGTTATCGGTTTCTTTTTATATTTGAAATATAATAAACAGAAACTATGGCAACAACATCAGATATTAAAAACGGACTGTGTTTGGAACACAATGGCAAACTCATGTCAATCATCGAATTTCAACATGTAAAACCAGGTAAAGGCCCAGCTTTTGTGCGAACAAAAATGCGTGAAATCGAATCAGGAAAAGTATTAGACCACACTTTTTCTGCTGGTCATAAAATCGACGTCGTTCGCATCGAAAAGAGACCCTACCAATACCTTTATGAAGAAGAAGGTGTAGGCTATCATTTTATGCATACAGAAACGTTCGAGCAAGTTATGATCCCTAAAAGCATGGTCGATCAGCCGCAATATTTGCGAGAAGGAATGGTGTGTGATATCACGTTCCACGCTGAAGAAGAGAATCCGTTGTTAGTCGATTTACCCATGCATATTGAAGCTGAAATCACTTACACTGAACCTGGTATAAAAGGAGATACTGCAACAAACACACTCAAACCAGCTACTATTGATACTGGAGCAGAAATACGCGTTCCTTTATTTATTGATACTGGAGAAAAAGTTAAGGTGGACACACGAAAAGGTGAGTATGTAGAGCGTATCAAATAAACGCTCTTTCAAGTGTAAAATTTTGCGATGAAAAAGTTAATTCTCATTCACGGCGCTTTGGGAAATGCCAGCGAATTTGATACTGTTATTCCCTATTTGGATCAATTCTTTGAGGTGGTTTGCTACGAAATCCCACATCACGGAAACAAGAAAGATACCACTGTACCTTTCAATATCGAAGCTATTGTGGATGATTTTTTGACCTTTCTTGAAAAAGAGGGCAAAGCGGTTGTATATGGTTTCAGCTTAGGAGGATACCTTGCTTTTGCCGCTGCTCAACAAGATCCTAAAAACATTGAAGGTATCATCACTCAAGGAACAAAATTCGACTGGTCTCCAGCTCAAGCTTCAATCGAAATAGAACGTATCGAAATCAACACGCTACAAGAAAGCGTTCCACAATTTTACGACTATCTCCTGACAACACATGGAACCTATTTACCAACGCTGGTAAAAAAAACATCCGCCTTCATGGAAGCTTTAGGTCATTCTCCCGTCATCAATCAAGACCGGTTACGGCATCTAAGTATTCCAACACGTATTGCAAGAGGTGGGAAAGATCGTATGGTATCACAATCAGAAAGCATCGCTATTGCGAAAGCCTTACCCAAAGGGCATTATTTTGAAGTTCCTTCCATGATTCATCCGATTGGGTTTATCAATCCAAAAAACATAGCACGTTTAATAAAAGTACAGTATCAATCTATGGATTATCATTGGGTTGACACCCAATATGGCAGCATAGCTTATCAAAGGATCGGAGTTATCGATCAAGCATCTCCTGTTTTGCTTTTTCTGCACGAAGCCTTAGGTTCAATTGCACAATGGAAAAACTTTCCTAAAAAGGTTTCTGAAGTATTGAATTTACCTGGAATTGTTCTAGAGCTACCAGGCTATGGATTTTCCTCTGAAGATCCGAAGATCAGAGATCATCGTTACTTGCATGATTTCTCGTTGAACGTACTTCCTGCTTTTATTCATGAGGTCTTAGCGAACCGTGAAATCATAATTATTGGTCATTCAGATGGTGGAACGAATGCACTCTTATATGCCTCTGCTTATCCAGAAAAGATCAAAGGTATTGTTACGATGGCTGCACATTACATGAATGAACGAGAAACGCGAGCGGGTATTCGACCTGCCATCGATGCCTTTGAAGCAGGGAAATTAAAGGGACTTGAATATTATCACGGCTCCAAAACAGAGCACCTCTTCTATAATTGGGGGCAAACATGGTTAAATGAGGATTTCAAGCATTGGAACATCTCTGATGATATTCGGGGAATGAACACTCCAGCTCTTATCATTCAAGGAAAAAATGATCAATACGGAACTGACCAACAGGTTCAGGGAATCGCGGACTTAATAAATTCAGCACAGGTTTCATTGATTGATGATTGTGGTCATACTCCACATCTCGAACAATCAGATTCAGTTATAACAACAATCCGAAAATGGAAGGAAAACTTAAACTAACAAAAACGTTTCGATATTACACCTATGGCAACCCCGAAAAAGCGCAAAACATCTGGTTTGTCTTGCATGGATATGGACAATTGGCATTTTATTTTTTACGTAAATTCAACGTGCTTGATCCTGATAAGCACTTTGTGGTAGCTCCCGAAGGAATGCATCGTTTTTACCTCAAGGGAACGAGTGGTCGCGTTGGTGCTTCCTGGATGACTAAAGAAGCGCGATTAGATGACATCGAGGACAACCATCACTACCTCGATCAATTGAGTGAACAGTTTTTGAACACCTACACTTTTGATCAACGCGTGGTACTCGGTTTCTCTCAAGGAGGAGCTACTGCTTCCCGATGGCATGCCCGAAATTCGTTTTGTGCAGATCATTTCATTTTGTGGGCATGTGTTTTCCCTCCAGATTTGGAGGTGAAACAGGATAAAAAAAGTATTGAAGCCTCAAGGAATTACTTCATTATTGGAAAAAAGGATCAATATTTTGAGGACCATTTTGAGGCCATCATTAATAAATATCAGCAAGAAATTCCAGGAATTAAAATTATACCTTTTGATGGTCCGCACAACATCGACCACGAGACCTTACTGAGCGTTGCGAATGACATTTAAACTTCTTCTCTATCAGTCTTTTTGATCACGATCAATTGCTGTTTTAGTGTATTGATCATTCATAGATGACCAATTAATGTTATTTTTACTCTTCATTAAACAAAGAAACATGCGCTACGGCATCTATTTATTATTCGTTGCTATTTTGATGGGTTGTCAGCAAAATGAACAACAAAAATCCGATCAAAACACAACTAAGAAAGACTCCCTGACAAAAAGAGAAGTATCGCCGCGATTGGTTATCCATGGAGGTGCTGGGACGATTCTCCGCAAGAATATTTCCGAGCAACGGCGCAAGGCGTATGAAGAAAAATTATCGGATGCACTTAGAGCTGGCTATTCGATACTTCATGAAGGCGGTACGAGTAGTGAAGCCGTAGTAGCTGCTATACAAATACTCGAAGATAGTCCGCTTTTTAATGCTGGAGTGGGAGCCGTATTGACGCATGACGAAACGATTTCTCACGACGCATCATTTATGGATGGCGCTACGAATCAAGCTGGTGCTGTCGCTGGAATACAAACGGTCAAACATCCTATTTTGGCAGCTTATCTCGTTTCAATAAATTCAAAACATGTACTATTATCGGGGGAAGGTGCTCAACAATTCGCCGACGAGCAACAACTAGAGCGCGTTGAACCAGCATACTTCATTACTGATCGTCGGCTCCGACAACTCCGCGAGCTTCAAAAAAAGAAACATGCCGCTCTAGATCCATTTATCAAAGATCGTAAATATGGCACAGTGGGTGCTGTCGCTCTCGATAAAGATGGAAATATCGCTGCTGGTACATCAACGGGAGGAATGACCAATAAAAAGTACGGCCGTATTGGAGATTCACCCATTATTGGAGCTGGAACATACGCCAATAATAACACATGCGGTGTTTCGAGTACTGGTCATGGTGAATTTTTTATAAGGAACGTCATTGCTTACGACGTAGCTGCACGTATGAAATATCAGCAATACAATCTCAAAAAGGCTGGAGATTCAGCGATTGCGGAACTTGATAAAAAAGGAGGAACAGGTGGAATTATAGCACTTGACACAAAAGGAGCAATACACATGCCGTTTAATACAGCAGGTATGTTTCGCGGATACTATACCGACACCTCAGGTATTGTCGTTAAGGTGTTTGGTGAATAGCATTATTTCAGATCACGTCTTATAGATTCGGTATACAAATATTTTTTCTGTGGCGATTCGAAAGGTCGGTAGATGTAATAAATCTTACCATCATAAATCTTGATATTCTCTACGTATCGATGTTGAAGCCGCTGACGTTCACCCAACACCCCCGTATGGTTATTGATGTTTACAATTTCAGTGTATCCAGCTTCATCATAAACCGTGTATAATTCATCACGCAAAGGATCCTTCAAAACAGTTTTTTCCCAACCCGATTTCCGCGCATCTCTATGAAAATCTATCGTACAGCTGTCTTTTATTGCACAATTCCAGGCATCAAAAAAGTAGAGTTGATCATTATAATAGTCAAAGACTAATAATTTGTCATTCATCAGGAAAAAATCACCCAATGGGGGCTCGTAATAGATGGTCTGAGTGAAAATATTCGCGCCCACCCATACTTCGCGATCGATTCCCGTTGCTGCTTCTTGATCCCATGCCCATAACTTAGTTCTAACATCTGCCCATTTGTATTCTGACCGGTACTGCTCCATCATCAGTTCATCCTCGAGGTGATGCACCTTAACATATGAAGTATCATTGCGATCGACCATGTAATAGTCAAATGCAGGATAAAATTCACGATAATTTGAGAAATAGACGCGTTCTTCCCCGAGCGTATCAATAATCGGTAAAATAGTCTGCTCAAGTTCTTGCTCGTCGATAGACCTAAGTCCAATATTGCTGCTCAAACTCAATCGATACGTACCATCGACTGCTCTAAGGTAAATATTATTTTGATAATCGGTAATCAACCCTTTTGTTTCCTTCATGTACACTCGACGTCCCAAAATGCGATCATTTTTCAGCCATAGTATTTCACAATCCTTATTTAATCGCTGAGGATATGTCAGTAAGATCATTTCTTTATCTCCTAGTAACACATAATCACTTACACTCAGACGTTCAGAACCAAAGCGAACTTGTGGTCCGCGATTAGCATTGATGTCTACACCTTCGACAAATTGACCTGAAAAATCAAAGAAAAAATTGACATGTATCATTTTCTCGTTTTGCTGTATAATTTTAAAATCATCAATCGTTAATATTGTATCGACCGGAACGTAATTTTCTATATTCAAAACTAGATTTAGAGAACCGCTATCCCGATTAGTCCAGCATACTTTTTCCCGATGATTTATGGCTCCCTGAAAAATAATTGCTCCTTCAACGGTTTTAACAATTAACTCACCATTTCCCAGTACTTCTCCAGTTTGTCCATCTTTCAAACCTATACTTATACACATACTATCGGATTGCTGAGCGTCAACTTCCAACACCAACATCAACATCAAAAGCAGGAGAATACAACCGAAGTTTTTCATATCACTTTAAAGATGCACAATTTTTAGAGTTCCATAAAATATTAGGGATTATTTGACTAAATACCCTATTTCGATGATCAAGATACCTCAAATTAAAAATACTTTTATTTCGTCCTGTTCTGCGATAGACAAGAACTCCACGTCTCCTTTCGAAGTGTTACGCCATAAATTAATACTTTGAATATCAATTCATTCAATAATTTACTTATTTTTGTGGCGCATTGAATTTGCTAAAACTACGAAAATGCGAAACTACGTTTTAATACTCATCATAACGCTCGGTTTTTTCTCTAATGAAGTTGTCAGTCAAGAGTTACGTATAAAGTATAAACAAGTAACTGAGTCGGTATACGATTACAATACAGATCAATATCAAGATACGGCAACTTATCACGAGGAAGGTCACATTTCTATCTATGAAAAATCAATCGTGATTGAAGGTTATAACAATCAAACCGACAAACAACTTCAACTTGTTGAAAAAGAAAAGGAAAATAATGGAAGTGAAGAACTTTATATCTGCGCTATGCACGGTAAATATTATGCTTTCTCAATGTCTAAGCAGCAAGAACATCTTACACTTGTGAGTGCAGACAATCGCTTCATTTTTAAGATCAAGTAAACTACAAAAACTACTGCTCTACTCCCTTTCGTCGGAACTTATGTATCTTTGCGTCAAATTCATGCAATGAAACAAATGATATTCATTCTATCACTGATAGGTGCTTTAACACTTACAGCTCAAAGCCAGTACAATCGACCAATTAGCCGTACAATTAAAGGTCCACAGTTGTTAGACAATTTAGATTGTTCTCTCAATTATGATCAATATTTCAAAAATGACAGTATTGATGTTAACGGATACTACGTTTACGCGCATGACTCCCTACATTATTTTACATCAGATACTGCTGTTTACTATGATCTGAAAAACGCAGGATTCAATCAATCTATTGACACAAGAAACATGCATCAGCTGAAGCACGGAAGTTGGTCTGAACAATTTGAAGTCAACAAAAAAAATTGGCTCCTTCGTACAAAAACATATCAGCGCGTTGGAACTTATGTAGCGGGCTACCTCTACGGTAAAATGTACACATTTGATGATGAAATGAAAATACGTATGACATTTCAACGCTATCCTATCATCAACGATACTGTTTTTTATGGTTCACAGATCACGCGATATGATGACAAAAAAAATGTTGTTACTATCGAATTTGTTCGATTTAATGATGCAGCAGACAACCAAACATTTAAATATCATCTTTCATACGATGAGGAAGGAACGTTAAAACAATACACCTATCAAAATGATAAGCATAAAATCATTGAAGAGATAAAATATGACGATAACGGACAACAACGATATGCGTTAAAGAAACATGGTGATCAATCCATTCAAAAAAAGTGGTCACATAATCGAAAGCGATTGAAAGTTATCCAAAAAAATAATCGTAAAACAATAAAGCACATTTACCGCAAAGGAGAATTGATACGATCAAGTCAGAAAAAATAGTAGATTCATACACCTTTTATACACAGTTCCAACCACCACTTCAAACAATTTAGTTTTTCTCAAGAAACAAGCGATCTTGTGTTCTTTTCAATTCAATTGCCGTTTTTTGTTCGTATACGATATTCCAGGGCTCACCCAACTGACTCAACGGTTGTAGTGTATCAAAATCTAAATTCAACTGCACTTCTCGACCTTCTTGATTGAGCGACCATTTCCCTTCATATGACAAGGAATCGAATGAAACATTCACCAGTTGATCTTTAGTGAAAACAAACTGATAACCACTGAGAGAATCCGTTTGTTCTTTCTCATTCTCCACCCATTCGGCAACGTTCCAAGAACCATTCACTAAGATTCTATCTACCTTATTTTCATTGACTTTGGCACACGCTCCAACTAAAAAAGTAATCGCAAGAAAAAAAAAGATACAATTTCTCATGGTTCTAAACTTTAACTACCCAATTGAATTTATCTTCTATGCGTCCCTCTTTAATCGCGTCGAGGTGATGAAAAACCTTATTGGAAAACTCACGCTCCGGTACGGCTGGTAATTCGTAATGTTTGCCCTTATATCCGATCATTTTTATTTGAGCAATCGTTGCAGCAGTTCCAGCACCAAAAGCTTCCGTTAGACGACCATCGTTAATAGCCTCAATCACCTCATCTACTTTGATTTTGCGCTCTTCCACTTCCATCCCCCAATCTTTGGCTAATTCAATTACACTACGTTTGGTGATACCAGGCAATATGGTGTCGGTATCTTCCGCTGGAGTAAATAATTTACCATCAATGACGAACATGATATTCATCGTACCCGATTCTTCAATATATTCATGTTTTTTGCCATCTGTCCACACGAGTTGGTGATACCCCTCCTCTTTACCCAGTTTGGCTGGATAAAGCGAGGCCGCATAATTACCTGCAGTTTTGGCTCTACCTACACCACCTGCTGCAGCACGTGTAAAATGCTCTTCAATTTTGACGTTCAGCGGTTCTGCGTAATAAGCACCCACTGGACATGTAAAAATGATAAATTTATAGTTGTCAGATGGCTTAATGCCTATGTAATCATCCGTAGCAAACAGGAACGGACGGATATAAAGCGAATACCCTTCTTTTTTTGGGATCCAATCACGATCAAAATCGACTATCGCTTGAACGCAAGTTTCGAAAAGTTCGGGCGGGAACTCTGGCATACACATGCGTTTACACGATTCAGCAAAGCGCTTGGCATTCATATCCGGACGAAAAATTGCTACCTCATTATCTACAGTTCGATAGGCTTTAAGTCCTTCAAAAATCGATTGTCCGTAATGAATAGCAGACGTCGCGGGATGCAAATTTAAATTCGAAAACGGCTCAATTTGAGGTGTTCCCCATTCTCCATTTTCATAATCCAATACTAACATATGATCGGAGAACACTTTTCCGAAGGGAAGGTTATCCCAATCTACTTGGCTTAATCCTGAATTTTCTGTACGCTTTGACTTAACTGAAATATTTGATCGTTCCATAATATCGAATTCAGTGCAAATATACTTAATTTTCAAAACTCACTAGGGCTTCATGAGTAAAAACTGTTAAATATCGCTTCGTCCGGATTATAGGTCAGCGTTGTTATCAACTGATGGAATTCACTATTTTTGTTGCTAGAACTAAATACCGTGAAAGCAGAGGATATTTTAAAGAAATATTGGGGATTTGAAAGTTTTCGCAAAAATCAAAGCGAAATTGTCGGTAGTGTTATAAATGGACACGACACCTTCGCATTGCTCCCGACTGGCGGAGGTAAATCAATCTGCTTTCAGGTACCTGGAATTGCTCGCGACGGTGTTTGCCTGGTTATTTCACCTTTAATCGCACTGATGCAAGATCAAGTGACTAACTTGAAAAAACGCGGTTTGAAGGCTTATTCTATCGACTCTGGAATGTCTAGAAGAGAAATCGATATCGTACTCGACAATGCCAAGTTCGGTGAGGTTGATTTTCTTTATGTCTCTCCTGAGCGACTACAGACCGATCTTTTCATTGCACGCTTCAAACAAATGAAGATTGGTTTGATCGCTATTGATGAAGCTCATTGTATATCGCAGTGGGGACATGACTTCCGGCCACCTTATCTCGAGATTTATAAATTACGCGACATCCACCCCAATGTGCCGATCATAGCTGTTACAGCCACCGCTACAGAACATGTTAAAGAAGATATCATTACCTATTTACAACTCAAGGAACCTCATTATTTTGAAGGGAATTTTGCGCGGGAGAATATCTCCTACGAAGTATATCAAGTACCTCAAAAAACAAAAGCCATTCTAAAAGCATGCAATCTGTTCAAGGGACACACGGGAATCGTCTATTGTCAAACGCGCAGATCGACCAAACATGTAACAAAACTACTCATTGCCCACAATTTCTCGGCTGGTGTTTATCACGGTGGATTATCCGGTATGGAACGCAGCGATAAGTTAAAAAGATGGCTGAATGGAGAAATCAGAATTATCGTAGCCACTAACGCATTTGGCATGGGTATCGATAAACCTGACGTGCGTTTTGTTTTACATTATGAAATCCCTGACAATGTAGAAGCGTATTATCAAGAGGCAGGAAGAGCAGGACGAGATGGTAAGGCATCACGTACTATGGCCTTTTTTGATCAAAAAGACCTGACCAAACAAGAGCACCAACTCGAACGCACCTTTCCTCCTATTGAATTTATTAAATCTGTCTACCGCGCATTATGCAATTACTTCAGCATTGCCATCGGTTCAGGAGCGCATCAGAGTTATTCACTCGACATTCAGGGATTTGTACACAAATATAACTTTGAACCCATTACTGCTTACAATGCACTGAAGATTTTAGAGATGAATGGTTCCATCGTTATGAATGAGGCTGTTTTCCATCCTACCAAACTCATGTTTATTGTAAACAATAAAACACTGTATAGCTTTCAACTCAAAAATGATAAATACGATCCTCTAATCTCACTATTATCGAGAAGTTATCCAGGCATCTTTTCCTATTACTATGCGATTCAGGAGCGCAAAATAGCTCAGCGACTGAAAATTTCTATGAAGGAGCTCAATAATCAATTGAGTTATCTCGAAAAACACGGTGTGGTCGATATCACATGGCAAAGTGAATTACCTCAAGTCGTACTTTTGCACGAACGATTACCTGACGACTATATGCGTATTGATCAATCGATTTACGATCAGCGAAAAAAGGTAGCTTTTGACAAGCTCAAGGCACTGAAGAATTTCGTTCTCGCTCCACAATGTCGTTCAGTATTACTACTCAACTATTTTGGACAAGACGGAGAACCATGCGGGAAATGTGACATTTGTCTTGCCGAACGCAAAACAGATTACACAGCGACAGAACTAATTGAACACATCAAGAACTTGTTGAAAGATAAACCTCATTCCTTGTCTTCACTGCAAGATGAACTTCATCTTAACGATAATAATCAACTACAAAAACTTCTTCATTGGTTGACGGATGAGGGAGAAATAACATTTCAATCGAACACCTTTCAACTGAAATCATAATCGTAAAATTAGATCACGCATTTAACGCATAAGCTCAGGAGGTTAAACTTATAAAGTTACGATGCAATGTGCGATTTTATATCGTCCATAACATTTTGAAAATGACTCAGCCGTTCATTGACCTCCTCTTGAATCTCTTTAGCGTGTTTATCAGTAGAATTCAATATTTCTTCGTAAAACGAATCCATATCATTCTTTTTCGACTCTAATTCTTGCATTTTTTCATCGATTTTACGCTGCACCGGCTCACTTGCCTTGCTTCTTTCCTTCTCTAGATGCTTTAAACTCGAATATGCTTCTTTTATTTTCGTTTTAATCTCCTGTTCTATCTTTACCTTATCCATTGCCTATACTTTATATTTCTCTTAAGTTATGACGAATAAAATGATAATTCAAGTAATTCGGTTTCTTTATCTTTTTTTAACACACGGTTTAAGTGTTCACGCTGCACCTCAACTTTTATTCTTTATAGGAGCCTAAAAAGCATCCTTTTTTGCAATGCAATACCGCTTTTTTTATCAGGTTATATTCTTTCAAGAAGTATAGGTTAAAAATCAAAAGGGCTTAAATAGTCTTGTTCGAAATACATCCGATGGAAATAATGTTCAAATTCGATACCGTCATAGTAAAAGGATAAAATTTGCCGATACTTTACTCCCTCATGTGCCATACGCATAGCACCCTCCTGACAAAGACCGACCCCATGTCCATACCCTTTACCTTTAAGAACTACAAATTTACCTTGAGGATAACAAGAAAAAAAAGTAGACTTTAATTTAAAATGATAGCGAAGATCGCGAAGGGGAATTCCTAAGTGAGGGCTAATATAAAAAGCCTTCCTTTCTTCTTGCTCAAACGTATAAATTTGTGGACCGTAAGTTGTATCAGCTACAGGATAAAAATAATTATTGATTAAGAATCTCCTCCATTGCAATTTAGGGATTTTTTTCTCCCAGGTAGCTTGACTTGTGTATATGCAAAAGGTATCTCGAAAAGTTTTGAGGTATGGTATCCCCTCTCGCCACACATAATCAGATGGGCTCGTTTGCCCTCCGCAATTGGCATGAAAATAACCATCTACCAATTCGTTGGTGACCGTGTCTACCATATACACCCCAGCTGTTGATCGCACAGCTTGCCCAATACGATCATCATACGTCATCATATTGTGGTACGCCTGACAATGCACTTGATCACACAAACTAAAACCATCCGAAGCATGACGCTGGGCATGTTTCATTGCATAAGTTCGAGATATAACCGCCTGTGCCTTATAATATTCTACGTGTCTTCCTGCTCCACCTTCAGACTCAATAACCCCCGACAAATAATGATGATAACTTACATTATTAATAATCTTCAATCCCTTATCCCCATTTTTAATTGTAAAACCATCGCGGTATTTACGTTCTCGGAGCACTGGATCTCGTGCACGAAGACGCATAGCATGATCTTTTCCAGTAGGAATGAGTCGAATGTTATCAAAATGACCAATAACCTTCACCCCCTTGCGCATGAGTAGTTTTCCCGATTTAAGTTGTATTACAGCTATAAATTCATTGGGCAAAACAGCTCCATACATTGACGTATCAGCCTGGATAAGGTAACTCCCTTCCAGATAAGAAAAATCTATTTGCTGGATTGATGTACCAGTATAGAGACCAATATCCAAAGTTTGAGCATGTAGCAGGCTCAAACCATTTAAAATCAATATGAGAAAAATAGCACGCACACTGCGAAATTAGAATAGGTTTATTGATCTGAAACAAGGCGATCAATATTTTATCAACAGCAGTCCTTTGAATAACATGTACTACCCTGTTTTTTTAGAAGTGATTTTTAAAACAGCCGCAGCCGCTTTATCGCTCGCACCACCAAGCCCCAACTTAGCAATTAATTCATCATAATCTCGCATGAGCTGATCATGACGATCACCACCTGGAAGAATCGCGCGTAACTCCCGTTGTATACGCACAGGTTCACATTCGTTTTGAATCAGTTCGCGCACAGCTTCTCGTTTCAATATGAGATTGACGAGACTGATATAATCGACTTGAACGAGACGCTTCGCAATTTGATACGATATTTTAGAACCTTTATAACAAACAACTTGCGGCACTCTAAATAAAGCTGTTTCCAATGTTGCAGTTCCAGAAGTAACCAATGCCCCTGTGGCAATGGCCAATAGATCGTAAGTTTCATTGTGTATAATCCGAACGTGATCATAATTTTCAAGAAACGAACGGTAAAAATCAGGCGACAAGGATGGAGCTCCGGCAATTACGAATTGATAATCATCAAAAGACTGTAGACTTTCGAGCATAATCGGTAATTTAACCTTAACCTCTTGCTTTCTGCTCCCCGGCAACAAAGCAATCAATGGCCGATCATCGAGTTGATGTTTGTCGATTAAGTCCACTTGGGCAACGCGATCCTGAAAAGCGTCTACAGCATCAATGAGGGGGTGTCCGACATATTCTACATCCATATCATAATTGGCATAAAAATCCTTTTCAAAAGGTAAAATGACTAACATTTTATCCACCACTTCTTTAATGGTATGAACGCGCCTTTTTTTCCAGGCCCAAACCTGAGGAGAAATATAATAAATGACTGGAATCCCTTTTTTTTTGGCCCATTTAGCGATGCGTAAATTAAATCCTGGATAATCAATAAGTACGATCGCATCAGGTTCAAATGCTTCAATATCTTCCTTGCAGAAACTTAAATTTTTAAATATGGCCCTCAGGTTCATAACCACCTCAACAAACCCCATAAAAGCAAGATCTTTGATATGTTTAACAGGCGAACCAGCAATTTCAGCCATTCGATCACCTCCCCAGTAACGGAAACGGATCTCCTCATTCCCTTTCGTCAATGCTCGCATGAGGTTAGCACCGTGCAAATCTCCTGAAGCCTCACCTGCAATGATATAGATATTACGCATTATATTAAAGCTATTACGGTAGGCACAGCAAGGATTACAGTAGTGGCTACAATCCCTAGTGTGAACCGATCCCACCTCCATTGAAAATTCGTAAAATAAAACAATACCAGATTCGGAAGAAGCGGGAAAATTAACAAATCATTTCTGTTCGCACTGTTCAACGTGATATAATAATACAATTGCTCCCAATCTTTCTCACCATATTTAATTTGCCAGAATATAAAAAAGGCGATCACCGGCAAGACCACACCTGAAACTACTCCTACCCATGTGAAGTCCATTCGTTTCCCCCATTTTTCCATTAATTTCATAAAATAATTTTAAAATTCCCAGGCATTAATTTCGCTGATTGCATGATAAGCGGTCATATCGAACTGGGTAGGAACAATACTCAC
>CAJXMN010000058.1 GCA_913056215.1 uncultured Flavobacteriales bacterium
TGATAGTAGTATAAAAAATCATCACATTCCGGATCGAGCTCGTGGGCTTTTTCTAAATAAGGAATAGCTTCGTATGGTGACGTAGAATAAATATAACACACACCAATACGAAAATTATTTAACGCATTGTCAGGATTTAGATTTTGAGCAATTTGAAATTGTTCGAGTGCTTTTTTGAAGGCTTCATCAGGATCTTGTACTTGGAATACAGCTTCAGACCCTTGTTCAAAAAATTCCTCACCTTTATCAATAGCATCTTTGGCTTCTTTATAGGCATCAATATCATCTTTGAAGTTCGAGCGTTTAAACTCTATATTTTGTCCGTAGACAAAACCCGCCAAAAGGAAACATGGAAATAGTATATATTTAATCATCATTTTCGTTTTTACAAATTATCAATTAATAGCCACAGCTTTGAGAATAATAATCACTTGCATTTTCTGCACCCAATTCTTTTCCTTTTTTCCAATCTTCACATGCACCGTTCATGTCGCGAAGCATTTCTTTAATCATGCCTCGATTTACGTAAGCTGAACCGTATTCAGGGTCGAGTTGAATGGCTCGATCTGCCGCTTTTTTGGCTGCTTTATATTCTTCGAGTCGAAATTTGGCTGCTGCAATATTAGCATGCGCAGGGGCATAGTCGTCCTTGATTTGGATACATTTTTCAAAATCGCTAATCGCTTCGTCTAATCGATCGCGTTCCATTTGGGTAGCTCCTCGATTATTGTAAGCCAGGTGAAAGTTTTTATCAATCGATATAGCGCGGTTGAACGCGGCGATGGCTCCCACATAATCTTTCTTCTTTAATTTAGTCGTTCCAATGTTGTTCAATACGAAAGCCAGATCAGGATTCTTTTTAGAAGCCTCTTCGTAATCGGATATAGCCTTTTTATAATCACCCTTCATTCGGTGGCAACTGCCGCGATCATTGTAGGCGAATGCCAAATGGCCATCCAGTTCAATGGTTTTTGTAAACGATGCAATTGCAGCATCGTAGTTTTTCTGCATGAATTGCAGGGTGCCGAAATTGTAATGAGCTTTGGGGTTTTTTGGGGCTAATTCAATCGATTTTTTATAGTCTTTTTCCGCTTTGAGGTAATCTCCCACACCTTGATAGGCTCGCGCGCGCTGAAAATAGGCTTTCGAGTAATCATCATCTTTCGCGATGAGTTGACTCAGTGTCTTCGCAGCGGCTGCATAATAATTGGCTTCATTTTCAGCTACCCCCTTATTGTAATAAGCTGCAGTAAAATTGGGGTCGGCTTTAATTGATGTCTTAAATTCAGCAATTGCTTTATCAAAAGCTTTTTTATTAAACAAATCGATTCCTTTATTATAGGCCTCCTGGCTTTTGGCGATCGCTGCATTTTCTTCATTTAAAGCTGCAATGGAGTCGCGATAAGCTTGTTCTTCCTCTGTCAATTCATCTTGAGAATAGCCTACCGATGAAACAAACAAATAGCCCATCAATAGAAGTAGTAACTTTTTTGTAATCATAGTTTTTTTTCGTTTGTAGTACCCTAAAAATAGACCAAATTATTGAATTAGAAGTATAGAAGTTTTCCACAACAAGTAAAATTGAGTGACTCTTTTGTGAATAGTTGGGGATTCAAGTGTGTAAAAAGCTTTGAAAATCTTGTTATTTTAGCGTGATAAAAAAAACAGCATAATGAGTAAAGAAGTATATATTGTTGACGGTGTGCGCACCCCAATTGGAAATTTTAGAGGATCACTTTCTACCATTCGTCCCGATGATATGGGAGCACTCGTGATGAAATCAGTAGTGGATAGAAATAAGAGTCTGGATCCTTCGGCGATCGAAGATGTGATTTTTGGTTGCGCCAATCAAGCGGGGGAAGATAATCGAAATGTTGCGAGAATGTCCTTGCTGCTTGCAGGGCTCCCTCACACGATTGGCGGTGAAACGGTGAATCGATTGTGCTCTTCTGGTATGGCGTCAACGATCAATGCGGCACGGGCAATTAAAGATGGTGCCGGAGAAATTTACCTTTCTGGAGGTGTTGAAAATATGACGCGTGGACCGTGGGTGATGTCGAAATCTGCTGCTCCTTTTGGAAATGATGCGAAATTGTATGATTCGTCATTCGGATGGCGCTTTATCAATCCGCAAATGGATAAAGTTTATGGAACTGAAGGAATGGGGCAAACAGCTGAGAATCTCGTGGATAAATATGGCATTTCTCGAGAAGATCAGGATAAATTTGCTGCCTGGTCACAGGAGAAAGCGGCTAAAGCCTTAAAAAATGGTCGTTTGGCTGAAGAAACAATACCGGTAGAGATTCCGCAACGCAAAAAAGATCCGATCATTTTTGACCAAGATGAATTTCCACGACCTGGAACAACAGCAGAAGTGTTGAGCAAATTACGACCAGCATTCAGAAAAGAAGGAGGATCGGTAACAGCGGGTAACGCTTCAGGATTGAACGATGGTGCTGGCGCCTTATTAGTTGCGAGTGAGCAAGGTATGAAGGATCATCAATTAAAGCCAATGGTTCGTATTGTGGGAGCTGCTGCAGCTGGTGTTGAGCCACGTATTATGGGGATCGGCCCGGTTCATGCAACCAACAAATTGTTCAAAAGAACAGGGTTATCCATGGATGACATGGACATCATCGAACTCAATGAAGCTTTTGCAGCACAATCTTTGGCATGTACCCGCGAGTGGGGACTCGATGACAAAGATCCCCGTTTGAATCCCAACGGTGGTGCTATTGCACTCGGTCATCCGCTCGGAATGACGGGAGCTCGGATCCTTCAGTCAGCGGCAATTGAACTGCAAAAGACACAGAAGAAATATGCACTTGTGACACTATGTATCGGAGTAGGGCAAGGGTATGCCACTATTTTGGAACGCGTATAGCGCCACATAAAAAAGTACAAGAAAACGGTGGGCGCAGTGGTCTACCGTTTTTTTTGTTTGTTGATTAGTAAAGAGATGTAGTAATTTTAAGGAGCTTAGTAATCCAGCTTAGCTCTCTACAACTTGTTGGAACGAGACTCGTCCAAGTCGATGAAATACAGCCATCCATTGAACACTTTTGGATTTTTGGAATACCTGACGCCATCTAAAGTCAGGCAGGGTAGAAGTTTGCCACTCGTCAAATTTATTTGATACAATTCTAAAGTAGCACTGTTTGGATCATAACAAAAATAGTTGCCTGTGATCGTGTCATGTAGCATTTCAAAATAATCCATCTTTGAACTTGCTGAAGTGTTAATTTGGTCGATTACATCGCCTTTGTAATTGAGGGTTTCAATGGTTCCAATGTCAAAATCAAAAATAATAGCGCTAAACTCCTGTGAAAACATTGTTCCGAAAAAGAAAACAAGGAATACAGTAGTTAAACACTTCATAATCAATAATTGACAGCGATAGCTAAAAAATCTGCTACCACTTGTCAATGAATATGCTATTGCTTTTTTACAAAAGACTATTTAGGAATAGAATCGTAAAAAGCTATACTGTTAGCCATTCATGATAGTTTTTCGGATGAATAATTTTTACAGTACTATTCGGGTAAGTATTGGTAAAAGTCTTCGTTATTTTATGCTTCTTACTACTGTTCCATTTCATTTCAAAAGCGGATAGTTTTCCATCACCTTCTTCAATGTAATCAATTTCTTGCTGATTCTTTGTGCGCCAAAAGTAAGGGTTGACATAATGTTTATGATAATGGTTAAATTTCATTCTTTCAGCTATTAAAAAATTTTCCCATAATGCACCCTTATCTTCCCGTACATCAAAATAAGCATAATTGGAGATTACCGCGTTTCGTATTCCGTTATCATAGAAAAACACCTTCTTTGATTTTTTTAATTCGCTGCGGTGATTCCTGCTGAATGAGTTTAACCGGAAAACGACAAATGATTTTTCGAGGAGATCAATATAAACTTCAACTGTTTTATTATCCAGTCCAATGAGCTTTCCGATTTCATTGTAAGAAACTTCACTGCCTATTTGATAAGCTAATGCCTGCAATAATTTTACAAGTTTGTCGGGTTTTTTGATACTTTCCAACATAAGAATATCTCTAAACAAATAACTGTCAGCCAGTAATTTTAAAATATCTTTTTGGTTGTTTTCATTGTTGATAACTTCTGGATACATACCATAAACCAGTCGATGTTTGAGCAAACGGGTTTCTTTTAAAAATCCGTGGTGATGAATCATTTCTTCGAGGGAAAACGGGAATAATCTGTATTCAAATTTTCTACCTGTTAATGGTTCGCTTGTTTGATTGCCCAACTCGAAGGATGAAGATCCAGTTGCAATTACTTGTAAATCGTCATAATTATCCACCAGAAGTTTTAGTGCAATTCCAATATTTTCGATGTTTTGAGCCTCGTCGATAACTACATATTTCGAGGTGCCGATAAATGCTTTTAATTCCGTTGATGTGGGGTTTTTAAAAGCGCGTTGAATATCATATTCATCTCCACTTAACCATATATGTTGATCTATACTTTTGACAATGTGTTTTAGAAGAGTTGTCTTACCAGTTTGTCTTGGTCCTAGTAAAATAATTACCTTTTTTTTATTAAAACTTCCCTTGATCTGTTTTTCAATCTGCCGCTGAACCATTATATTTTTAATCAAAAATAAGATATTTTAGGAATAGAATCCAAAAATATCTATACTTTTTAGGAATATAATCGAAAAAAGTAATTTTTTATTATTATATTACATCCTTACCTTTGGCCAAGGAAAAGACTACCTCAACGCAAACACTTCCAACTGAGCATCACTCATAATAAATGACTGATGACGGGGGTTCCAAACATATATTTTCATGGAATGAATGTCCTCTTTTTTAAAAGCTACGGGATGGTTGAGGGTAAAATCGAAGGTGAGATTGCGCGCTCCGAAATACCACCGCAACGGGTATGACGAATAATAGATTTGCTTCCCATCTTCATCTTTTCCTGAAAAAACGAGGGTGATGTCAGTGTATATGCTGTCAATTTCTATGGATCCGTGTATTTGGAAAAGCACGTTTTCGGCACCTAGCGAGTCTACCGTACTCAACGAAAGCAGTTCGTTAAATTCATTGGCATTCCAGGATAGCGGTGTTTCTTTTTTGACAAATTGATCGCGGTTCAATGCTTCTTTTTGGATCAGCAAGTGATCGTTGGTCAGCGGATCTCTTGTGACGGATTTAAACGAGGTGTCATTTTTAGCTATATAAAATGGTTGTCTGGTAACCACCACATCATGAATTGGGGAAGGAGTTCTCTGGTTCAGGGCAAAAATTTTATGTTCTTGCGACCGCTCATAATAGGCCCAGGCCAAGTGCTGTGTAGTATACATTTGAAGGGAATGAGCAGGATCAACATATTCCCTGATTTTGTTGTAGAATTCACGACTCAATAGTTGATCAGGAGTTACTACCGTTTGGGAAAGATTGATGTTGTACAATAAAGTGATCGGGAAAAACAAAAAGAGGATTCCACTATATTTCCATTGAATGTTATCGATGGTGTATATCGCTGCAAGGAGAAAGAGCACAACAAAATAAATTCCTGCTCGGTCTTCGGGGTAGTTGATATGTAAAACTTGTGCTAATCCCCAGGTCATGATAATGTTTCCGACGAGAAAATAAATGGCGATCGTACAGTAATTATGCAGAAAATCCCACCATTTGAATTCTAATAATCGAACAAAAGATTCGGTCACGATGACGAGTAAAGCAATGATCACGCCCCACTTGATTGCTGGACCTTCTGCAAACAAGACGAATTGAGCGAGGGATTTCCCTGTCACTTCCCAAAAACCATTAAGACTGCCATAATAGAGAGCTCCATTGTTTTTTAGCAGTAGTCCATATTCAATCAAAGGATAAGTCAACCACCCAATTAGAAGGAGGCTGCCTATTTGAATAATCCACTTTTTTGTCGTGTAATGAGACCGATGAATAATCATGAAAACGATTACCGCAACAATCAAGAGAACAAAGGAGTTGATAAAGATTAAATTGGAAAAAACACTGAGCCATCCAGCGAGGAAGCAGGCGATTAGCTTGCCGATATTTTGAACTTTTAACCAACGAATGAATAGCGCAATAGACAAGACGAAAAAAGCCATACCCAGTCCGTATCCTCTGGTCAGCGCGAAATATTCAAAAACAAATGGAACGGTCGAGAATGCTACCAATGCGAAGATGTAATTGAGTCGATGATTTAAACCTTTCAGGAGGTTTGCAATGCTCCAGAAATAAATGAAGAAAGCGAAAATATTGGGCAGCCGCAAAAAGAAGAAATCTTCACCAAACAGCAGATACATGAAACGCGATAAATAGGAGTTGAGCAGATGATTATTGGCATCTAATACGGCAGTGTCACTCCAGATATTGCCCGTTTCTATATAATGAAAAAAAGTGGCTACTTCATCGTGCAAAGGAGGAATATAAATTGCTCGTAGTACTAAGTAGAACAACAAAAGACAAAACAAAGCCCACTCCAAAACGTGAGCAGCATTTAGAGGAGGGATAAAGCTCGTTTTTTTTGTTGTATCCGATGCCATAGTACAAATATATCGAAGTCCTTTTAATAAGGATGCTAATTAGTGGATACATCGTGAAGTCTTGAGAAAAGAGAGGATAAATTGTTCAGTAGATCTATGGTCAAGTTGATTCAAAGCCTCGACCAATTTCAAGAAAGATCGCAAATTATCTTATTTTTGTGTGAAACACTACAAATAGCCTACACATGAGTACAAAGAATTTTCTTTTAGTTGTCACGTTGTCATTTACTACTTGTCTTTTTGGTCAGCGTTGGGTTGAGCTTATGAACGATACGACAAGTAATTTTTACGAGGTTCAAGAAGCATTCTATGATGAATGGGAAGGTAAAGAATACAAAAAAGGAAATGGCTGGAAGCAGTTTAAACGCTGGGAATGGTATATGGAACCGCGCGTTTACCCTACTGGTAATCGAATTAACACCCAGCAAGTATACAACGAGCGGAAAGCTTTCGAAGCTGAATATGGAACGCCTTCAACCAAGAGTAACGGTTGGTCGCCCATGGGGCCTAACGACTGGCAAGCCATCGGGTCTGGTCCTGGCATCGGTCGGATTAATGTAGTAGCCGAACACCCTACGAATGATCAGATTATATATGCCGGCTCTCCCTCGGGTGGTATTTGGAAGACTACTGACGCAGGATCGACGTGGGAACCGCTCAATGACGACTTTCCTACTCTAGGTGTTTCAGGAATTGCGATCGATCATTCTGATCCTCAAACAATTTATATCGCTACTGGAGACAAAGATGCTTCTGATACCTACAGTATTGGTGTGGTTAAATCGACGGACGGTGGAATGACCTGGAACAATACTGGTCTTACGCACAATTTATCACAATACATCTCGTGCCAGGAACTTATTATGCATCCGTTTGACCCGAATACCTTGGTTCTTGCGACCAATCAGGGGCTCTTCAAAACGATAGATGGAGGTGTCAATTGGACGCAGAGTGCGAGCGGAGATTTTCACGATGTAGAATACCATCCAACAAACCCATCGATCATGTATGCCTCAACAGATCAAATGTACAGATCCAATGATGGTGGTGATTCTTTTACGCAGATTAACAATGGATTACCTGTAGCATCAAATCTCAACAGAATACAATTAGCAGTAAGTGAAGATGAACCAGACTGGGTATATGCATTGACTGGCAAATTTTCAGATGCTACTTTTTACGGACTCTACCTTTCTACTGATGGCGGGTTATCCTTTCAATTGCAGTCAGATTCACCCAATATTTTTGGCGTGAACCTTACAGGTAGTGACGGTAATGGGCAATGCTGGTACGACATGGCAATTGATGCTGACCCCAATGATGCGACTACTATATTAGCTGGAGGTGTCAATATCTGGAAATCCACAGATGCAGGTCAAAATTGGTCCATTAACACACATAGATCGTATCAACTTTCTACTAACATAGAATACACACATGCGGATATTCATGATATTCGCTTTTTCAATGGGAACCTATACTGTGGAACTGATGGAGGGATTTATAAAACTACTGACTTAGGGAATAATTGGAATGATCTAACTCCAGGAATGGAAATCTCTCAATTTTATCGTTTGGGACTTGCTCCTCAAACTCCTGATATAGTCATTGGAGGTACACAAGATAACGGGTCTTATTTACTTAAGAACAACTCCTGGACACATGTTTACGGAGCAGATGGAATGGAAGCAGCTGTTAATCCTGTTAACCGGGATATTATGTTTTGCTCCTATCAATTCGGAGCAATGGTACGCAGTGTAGATGGAGGAACACACTGGGAGCGAATCTTCCCAGTGAGTAATGAAAACGGAGCTTGGACTACCCCTTACGAAACGATCGGCAGTAGTTCTGTAATCATCGGATACGAAAATGTTTGGAAGAGTACTAACAATGGGGACAACTTCAATTCGATATCAACATTTGCAGGAGGTGATCGAATTCGCCATCTTGATGTATGCGACAATGACGAGGATATCATTTATGTTTCATTTTATGGTAGTCTCCATAAAACTGAAGATGGAGGAACCAGTTGGCAAAACGTGACGAGTAATTTACCCAATATCCAGGTTTCAGATATTCAGATTCACCCAACTCACACCGAAATCGTTTGGGTCACGTCATCTGGGTTTAACAATGGTGAGAAAGTATTTGTTACAACTAATGGTGGTGTTAGTTGGGAAAATATTAGCGGGAACTTACCGAATATACCGGCCAATACGCTCGTTTATCAAGAAGGAACAGACGGTGGATTATATGTCGGTATGGATGTAGGAATATATTATACAGACAGTACGTTGACCAATTGGCAGGCATTTGATACTGATCTGCCAAATGTGATCATCAGCGAACTAGAGATCCACTATGGAGGAGATGTAATCCGAGCGGCAACTTATGGTCGAGGTATTTGGGAATCTGAATTGTACACACCTTCAACCCTTCTTCCCGAGGCAAACTTCATAACTTCTTTAACAGAAATCTGTCCTTCAGATAGCATTACTTTTAAAAATGCTTCGATAAACGCATCTCCCGGTTGGACATGGTATTTCCCTGGTGGATCTCCCTCAACAAGCTCAGCGGCAAGACCAACTGTTACATTTCCTTCATCAGGTGTTTATGATGTATCACTTGTTGTAGACAATGCCAATGGTTCTGATTCAATTACTAAAGCTATAGAAGTAACACATGGTCAACATTTGCTGGACTTTTCGCTTCAAACAGACAACTATCCGGATGAAACGAGTTGGGAAATACTTGATGATAATGGAGATCTCGTTACTTTTGGAAGATTTTACGAAGCCCCCAACAGTCTCTATGAACGAGATATTTGTTTATCTCCAGGGTGTTACAAATTCAAGATCCATGATCTTTTTGGTAATGGAATATGCTGTTTTTACGGTAATGGGTTCTTTGAATTGACAAACAATGATGATATACTCATACAAGGAGGTGATTTTGAATCTACGGATACCTATAACTTTTGCGTAGGGGGTAATACAAAGCTATCTTCATCGGTTTTTTCAACTTTCGACATGTACCCCAATCCCGCGAGCGATGAACTAAACATCCTGCCGTCGCTTGAAGATAACTATGACATTACCATTATGGATGTCACCGGTAGGGTTATCAAAGAGGTTCGCAACGTTCAGGGTGATTATAAATTAGATATTGCTCACTTTGCTTCAGGGATTTATCATATTACATTAAAAATTGAAGGTCGTTCTCTGAAAAGAAAATTTGTAAAGGAATGATGTTTATAATGGTTATAACCAATAATGAGACCCATGAAAATATTAATGTTTGCAGTCATATCAATGATATTTCTGAAACTATTCTAAGAAAGCAAATGATATTGAATGGATAAACAATCTCAAACCAAAATAAAACGATACAACAACATACTACGCACTAATTTTGTTCCCTGTGTCGGGAGATATTGTACTGTCGGTCCGTCCTGCGCCCCTCCTTTCGTTGGGTTGCATTCTTCCGCTTCATCAGGGATCTAACGGTACTGAGTTTATCGAATTCGGGAGGGGAATACACCTTTTTGGTTTATTGGTTACACTTAGACTTATTTGATTCAATTATTTAAAATTCAAATACCATTCAAAGTGCTCTTGTAAAATTCGCTTCTTACTCTCCCTGATAAAATCCAAATACGATTGCGCCACAGGGGTCAATTTTTTTCCTTTTAACCAAATTAATCGCCATTCTGTTTTTAAAGGCAGGTTTTCCATGTTTAGTATATGCAGCTCTTTGTTCTTCAATTCGTTTTTTATTCCAATAATTGGAAGGACGGAATACCCTAACCCTGCAATGACGGCCTGTTTAACTGCTTCGTTTGACGTGAGTTCCATCTTTTTCCGTTTTTTTCGCTCTTTGGACTTGAAGAACTGTTCCATTTCATGGCGCGTAGCAGAACCAGGCTCTCTAAATATGAGCGCTCTACTACTGTCAATGTTAGGATTATTACCCACTAAATAAAGTTTGTTTTCCACTAACTTTTCTTCCTCAAATTCCATTTCGTCAGGAATTACCGAAACTAAAGCAAAGTCAATCTCATTTTTTTTTAAACTTTCAATCACTTTTGATTTATTGGTCACATCTAATTTTAGATCGATGCCCGAATTTTTATTTAAAAAGTCGCTTAAAAAATAAGGGATTACATACTTCCCGGTGGAAGCTGAGGATATTTTCAAAGCACCTGTCAACCCACCCTCATACTCTCTGGTTTTATATTGTATTTCTTTTACTTCTGATAAAACGCGTTTTGCCATAACAGCCACTTCTCGTCCAAATTCGGTGACGTGCAACTTACGACCAATGACTTCAGTTAATGGAACAGAAAACTGATCTTGAAATTTTTTTAATTGAATAGAGACCGCGGGTTGTGTCATAAATAGCTCTTCTGAAGCTTTGGTAATACTCTCTTGCCGAACGACTTCCAGGAATATTTGTAATTGGTGAATGGTATAGTTCATAAATATATATTATAAGATACATAGCAAATATAAATAAAAATATATGAATCAGAATCCTTTATTTTGTCGTCAAATAGATTTTTTAAGCAGTTTAAAGCAACGATATGACAATGAAACTATTTACCTTGATTTTGTTAATCCCCACAGTATTATTTCTGTTCTCAAGCGTGTTACCCACTATTTTAGGGGCAAAAAGAGTAAAACCGATTATTCAACTTACACTCTTGGGCTCCGTGTTGAGTATCTTACTCTCATTCGTTGGGGCATTTTATATTTATACAATCGGAAATGCTGAGACGTCACTACTTGAATTTCAAAACCTGGGTTTATCCATTCGTGTGGATGTCTTAAGCATGTTGTTTTTCGGTATGATTGCGCTCCTTGGATTCGTAATTGTAAAGTACAGCGTGAACTACTTAAAAGGTGATGCACGTCAACATGTTTTTATGGGAAGAATAGCAGCAACGATTGCATCTGTTCAATTGTTTGTGTTGTCGGGGAATCTTTTCATACTATTTCTTTCCTGGGTGACGACAAGTCTTTTTCTTCATCGTTTACTTGTATTCTACAAAGAACGACCGCGTGCTCAATCTGCGGCACTCAAAAAGTTTATTGTAGCACGTTTTTCGGATGTATTCTTACTCACGAGTTTCTTGTTAATCTACATCCAGGTAGGATCTGGAAGCTTAGCCACTATTTTTGAAGCCATTCAACAAACTGATTTGAACGCCTCACTCAATTTAGAATTGGCTACTGTATTTTTAGTATTAGCTGCGATTTTTAAATCGGCGCAATTTCCGATACACGGTTGGTTGGTTGAGGTAATGGAAACACCTACTCCCGTTTCAGCTTTATTGCATGCTGGAGTTTTGAATGCCGGGCCTTTTGTGATCATGCGAATGGCATTTTTGCTAGATGCTTCCGTCTGGGCTTCTAATATGTTATTGATTGTTGGAGGAACAACGGCAATTATTGCTTCTGTCATTTTCCTCACGCAGTCTTCAATCAAAACAGCACTCGGATACTCAAGTATTGCGCACATGGGATTTAGCTTGTTTATCTGTGGAACGGGAGCCTATTCTGCAGCGGTTTTACACATCGTGGCGCATTCATTTTACAAGGGACACGCATTTCTTTCTTCGGGCAGTTCGGTAGATGTAATTAAAACAAAACGAATTACAACTTCTGAGCGCCTGAAAAATCCATTTCGAATTGCTTTGGGAGTAATATTGGCGTTTGCTGTTTATCTTGGGATCGCTGTCATTTTTGAGATAGATTTTAACTCGAACGTTGCGTTGTTTGCTGTAGGACTTGTCATAGTCATGAGTTTGACGCAAGTAATTGTTCCTATTATAGATACAAAACAGCATGTTTCAACTGTGTTATTCGCTTGTTTACTTGTTGGATTAGTAGCCACTTCATTTTTCGGATTTGAACATATTTTCCATACCCTGCTTGACGCTCAATTTCCAGGTGCTGCCTCCATGACTTCGGGTAGAATATTGGTTGTTGCAATTATGTTGTTATTGTTTGCAATTGTGGTGAGTCTACAGGTGTTTTCACCTTCTTATTTCAACTTAAAAAATGCTACAAAATTGAGTGTTTATCTGCGCAATGGATTTTATATCAACAGCTATTTTGATAAGCTTATTGGCGCGTATGATATCAAAAAAACAAATGCTTAAATGCTGACAACTGAAGTCATTAAAAACAATTCAAAAATGAATACAACAAAACAATATACCATGAATATAGAACCACTTTTAGCAAATACATTACCGAAAATTGCGCCACTATGGTCATTAGAGAATTTTGTTGCGGTGAATCCCTACATGGGAAGCACAAACAAATCATTTGATGAGGTAGCGCAATATTACAACAAGCTAAATGGCACACAGTTAACCATGCCGCTTTCTTTCTACTTGAAGGGAATAGATGAAGGAGTAATTCAAGACGAAGATCTAGAGAAGGCACTAAAGCATGCGGGTATGCACTCAACTTCAATTGATGAATTTATTCAAATAGTCCAGGAATTAAATGAAAAGGCTGAAAAAAAGACTGTCACTATTCAGCTTGGATCAGATTGTGCACAAGACTTAACGCAAAAAAATTGGTCATCGATCATGACAGACAGCATTACATGTTGGGCTTCAAATCACTTTGATAAAGGAATTGCGACTTGGAAGGGAAATAAAAAGTCAACTTCTATGTTTGCGGCATGGAAACAGGAAGCGTTGATCGATCAAACACCAAAAATTCATGGATTAAAGGATTTTCAGGCAACGATAAAAGAGCTTCCGGATGATCCGAAACGCGCGATCAAATCATGTTTACGGGTACTAAATCCAGCTGAAAATACAATCGAGCCCTATTTGCACGCCCTTTTATCAAGAGTTGGTGGTTGGTCGGCTTACAATGCTGGTCTGGATTGGGATGCAAAACTATACGGAGGTAAAAAAACACATCTCGAGGATTTCCTGGCTATTTTACTCGCTTGGGAATTGAGTTTCTTTGTATCGTTTAAAGCACAGGGATTTGAAGATTTGTGGAAACATTCACAGCGACAAAATTCAACGTTGCTTTTTGAATATAACGAAGATCAAATAGTTCGCCACAGGGTTGTTTTGCAAGATGCTTACGATTTTGCATGCCAGCGCTCCCTGGTTGAAAAGATCAATTCAACAAAAAATGAAGTTGCTTCGAAAAAAGACAGACCGCTTGTTCAAGCTGTTTTCTGTATCGATGTGCGTTCTGAAGTATACAGAAGAAACCTTGAAATGCAATCTGACAACATTGAAACCTTAGGTTTTGCAGGGTTTTTCGGATTTCCTATCAATTACGTGCCTATTGGACACGAGAAAGGGCAAAACAATTGTCCTGCTTTGATCCCAACAGAGGCTACGATAAAAGAGGCGCTTCCAACACAAGGTGATCATAATAAAGCACTGCATTCAAAAAAAACACGTTTCCAACTGTTTAGTGCATGGAAATCATTTCGACATGGTGCGGTTTCGTGTTTCGGTTTTGTGAGTCCAATGGGAATGACCTTTCTGCCAAAACTATTTTTAGACGCTTTTGGAGTAACGCGGCCAGTATCTAATCCTTCAAATTCGTTCTTGTCAAAGAAAAACAGAAAAAATAAATCGGTCAGTCTAATACAAGAAAACGAGGGAGGTATTCAAACAGGGTTAACGCTAAATCAACAGGTAGAATTGGCGAAAAATGCACTTACAGCAATGTCATTATCGAAAAGTTTTGCAAAATTAGTTGTGATCGCAGGACACGGTTCATCTTCTACGAATAACCCACACGCCACAGGGTATGATTGCGGAGCTTGTGGAGGAAACTCTGGTGAAGCAAATGCAAAAGTTGCTGCAGAAGTGCTTAATAACAGCGAGGTGCGTCTGGAACTGTCCAAAGCGCAGATTGAAATTCCCGATGACACGCATTTTGTAGCAGCAGAACACGATACCACAACAGATGAGGTGCAGCTTTTTAAAATCGATGCTGTTCCTTCAGCGCGTGCCGAAGATCTTGCACAACTTCAAGAATGGTTGACAGCAGCAGGTAAATTGACGCGGACAGAACGTGCTGTGCGAATGGAAGTAGGTGATAAGCGAATCGATCAAAAAATGATGGGAAGAAGCAAAGATTGGTCCCAAGTACGTCACGAATGGGGGCTTGCGGGTTGTAATACGTTTGTAGTTGCACCGCGAGAACGCACAAAAACGGCGAATCTTGAAGGAAAGTCATTTTTACATTCTTACGACTGGAAATCGGATAAAGACTTCGGCGTTTTGGAGGCTATTATGACAGCACCAATGGTGGTAACGAATTGGATCAATATGCAGTATTATGCTTCAACGGTCGACAATAAAAAATTTGGATCAGGAAATAAAACATTACACAATATCACTGGAGGAATAGGAGTTTTAGAAGGTTCCAGTGGTGATTTAAGAGTTGGTTTACCCTGGCAATCTGTGCACGATGGCGAAAATTATCAGCACCTGCCGCAGCGATTAAACGTAATCATTGAAGCACCGATAGAAGCAATTAATAACGTTTTAGAGAAGCACCAAAACGTAAAAGAGCTATGCGATAACAATTGGATCTTCCTGTTGACGATGGATGATGATGGCAATATATCTCATTTGTACGACAAAGATTTAGCATGGAATGCTATCGCTGTTGAACAACCGAAAGAAGCAGAACTTGTGTAATTTATGGGGATTGAAGTTTTCAAGCAGAGAAGGTTAGTGATTGCCACCAAGCATAAGAAAGAGGAGGTCATTGCTCCTATACTTGAGCAGGCAATTGGTGTAAATTGTTTCGTCCCGCATGCTTTTGACACTGATCAATTGGGCACATTTTCAGGTGAGGTGGAGCGGAAATTAAACCCATTAGAAACAGCACGGAAGAAATGTGAGCTGGCAATGGATGAAACGGGAAGTGATTTGGCGATAGCAAGCGAGGGCTCTTTTGGTCAGCATCCCACTATTCTTTTAGCACCAGCGGATGATGAAATTGTTTTGTTGAAGGACCGAAAATATAAATTCGAATTTATCGGTAGAAAAATTTCCACAGATACAAACTTTGGCGGAGAGGAGATTGGTAATGTAGAAGAAGGATTAAACTTCGCTTCGGATCAAGGATTTCCAGAACATGCCATGATTCTGAGAAATGCTCAAAACGACAATTCAGTTATTTATAAAAATATTACTGACAAATCGCTGCTTACTCAAAAAATGAATGAGCTATTTGAAGCATTCGGAACGGCCTGGATTGAAACCGACATGCGCGCCATGTACAATCCAAAACGCATGGAGGTCATCGCCCAGGCAACAGACGATTTAATAAAAAATATAAATAATTGTTGTCCTGTATGCGACGCGCCAGGGTTTCAAGTCGATGAGGTGGAAGCGGGTTTACCGTGTAGCCTTTGTAGTTTACCAACGCAATCGACATTAGCATTCAAGTATAAATGCGCTTCATGTAAGCACGAGCAACGAAAACTTTATCCAAATGGTAAGAAAAATGAAGAGCCGATGTATTGTAATTTCTGCAACCCATAAAAATAAACAATGTTTTGTATAAAAAACATAAATAAAAATATATAAGTAATAATTGTAATATTTGCAATGTATATAATGAAGTTAATAATTGTTGAACCTTAAAAATAAATAGCTATGTCTAATGTAAATATTGAAAAACTTGAAATTAGCAAGACTGTGTTAATTGAAAACACTTGCAATCAAATCGATCAAAAGATCAACGCACTTAAGTTGGAGTACATGATTGAATGGGAAAAGAATCACAATTTCGATTCCACATCTATAGATTCTCAATTAAAGCAACTTCGTGAAGAAAAAGAACGACTATGCGAAGCGTTTAATAAAATGTCTGAAGACAAAGTTTCTCTTGACTTACAACAACTCGTTAAGGCATCATAGTATTTCTTAAACCAAGCGAAAATTAAATAGTGCGATGAGAACAATTTCGGTAGCAAAAGGAGACGGTATAGGTCCTGAAATTATGGACGCAACACTTAAAATAATCAAAGCCACTGGTGCCCAGGTTGAATTTGAGGAAGTAGCCATCGGTGAAAAAGTTTATTTGGAAGGTAATACTTCAGGGATATCACAAGAGGCATGGGATTCAATACGCAAGAATAGAATATTTCTAAAAGCACCCATCACAACACCTCAGGGAGGTGGATATAAAAGTTTGAATGTTACGATGCGCAAAACACTTGGTTTGTACGCCAATGTTCGTCCCTGTCGGAGCTATTCACCTTACGTAGATACAAAACATCCAACGATGGATGTAGTTGTCATTCGCGAAAACGAGGAGGACTTGTATGCAGGGATTGAACATCAGCAAACTGCCGATGTAGCACAGTGCCTAAAACTTATTACGAAGCCTGGTTCGGAGAAGATTATTCGCTACGCGTTTGAATACGCAAAACACTTTAATCGAAAGAAAGTGACTTGTTTTTCAAAAGACAATATTATGAAGCAAACGGATGGTCTTTTCCACAAAGTGTTCAACGAAGTAGCGAAAGAATATCCGGATATTGAAAGTGAGCACTGGATTGTCGATATAGGAACGGCCAAAATAGCGGATACACCCGAAGATTTTGATGTCGTTGTGACTTCCAACTTGTACGGGGATATCATTTCGGATATCACAGCTCAAATCGCTGGTTCTGTTGGTTTAGCGGGCTCTGGAAATATCGGAGCTTCTTGTTCAATGTTCGAAGCAATCCATGGAAGTGCACCTGATATTGCAGGAAAGAAAATTGCTAATCCATCTGGGTTGCTCATGGGAGCCGTTCAAATGCTGGATTATATTGGAGAGGTGAAGGCTGCCGCTGATATTCAAAACGCCTGGCTCAAAACTTTGGAAGACGGTATTCATACAGCTGATATTTATAACGATGATAACAGCAAAAGAAAAGTGGGTACGATGGAATTTGCTGATGCTGTCATTGAGAATTTAGGAAAACTTCCTAATCATTTGCCAGTCTTAAAACCAGCGAAAGAAAAACCGTTTGTATTACCTCAAAATACGTTACCACTGCCTCAAAAGAAAGAATTGAAAGGGGTGGATGTCTTTGTGGATGATCAAGATAAAAACCCTGAATCAGTGGCTAGTAAGCTACAAAAGATGAATTTTGATGATATTGAATTGGTGATGATTACCAACCGCGGTGTAAAAGTTTGGCCCAATGGATTCGACGAAACGTTTTGCACGCAGCACTGGAGATGTCGTTTTACAACTAAAAGCGAAAGAACGCTTGAGAAAAAAGATATTGTCCAGTTACTTTCAAAGGCCCTGGATAACGACATTGATGTTATCAAAACAGAAAATCTGTACACGTTTGATGGTGAAAGAGGCTTTTCGTTAGGTCAGGGACAATAGAATGAAGAAACATGGAATGGTTTAAATGGTAAATCAAAAGTCATCATTGACTCAATTAATTCATAATATATCCATTTAGACAAAATTCGCCGGAATAAGCAAATGTATCAGCAGGAGGTTGGCCATTAAACCAAGGATATGAATGCGCTAACCCTTGAAAAGTTCCTCGAATCGGATTATAAAGACCATTTTGAGGACTTAGCTCACTCTCGCTAATATGGATTGTTAATTGTGTCGTGTAGTAGCTAGCAGTATCTAAGCTAATATCAAAGAAATCAAAATTAAGATCGCTGGAATTGAAGGAGTGTGATCCCACTGAAAGTTCATTGGGCAAAATTCCTTCAACATGCATGAATTGATCACTTTGATCTTTTCCAAAGATAACAACGCTATTTTTTTGTTCTCCAACCAAATTGTAGGTAATAAAATAATCTGTTTGATTTGTTATTTCCAAATGATGCTGATTCCCATTTAGTGTTATTTCGAATGATCCAGGAATAGTTGAACAACTAGAAATTGTAGCAGGAGTTTCATCATTTTTTTTACATGATACGAATTGAAAAATGATCAATAGACAAATAACAAAAAGGCTTATTTTCATGGCGATTATGTGTATATCCTACGAACATATGATAAATAACATACTCCTCAAAGAAAACTACGCACTTTATGCTGGAAAGGATTTATAGAATCCTCATTTAGTGGGTGGTCATTTGGCTGCCCTGATACTTCGTAAACAATTTTAATCAGGTGGTAGGAAGCAACAATAAAAAGTTAAAGCATACAGAAATAAGAGCTAAGAGCTAAAAATGCGGTAGACCATAAGGACTACCGCATTTGTTGATGAAAAATAAATGATAATTATAGTTCTTTCTTCGCTAAATACCAGTCGACTTTTTCACAACTGTCATCTGCCAGGCGATCGTTCAACTCGTCGAGTGTTTTGGGTGGTGTTACGATGACTTTATCGCCTCTTTTCCAGTCGAGTGGCATGGCTACTCCATGTTCGTCCGAAGTTTGTAATGCTTCTAAAGATCTCAAAATCTCATCCATATTACGTCCAACATTCAAGGGGTAATACATGATTAAACGAATGGTCTTCTCTGGATCAATAAAGAACACTGCTCGGACAGCAGATGTCTCGCTTTCGTTCGGTTGTAGCATTCCATATTTTTTAGAAACGTTCATGTCTAAATCGGCAATGATTGGAAAATCAAAATAGACGCCAGTATTTTTACGAACGTTTTGAACCCATCCGAGGTGGGCGTGGATACTATCAATACTTAAACCGAGCAATTCCGTGTTCAAAGCTTCGAATTCGCTTTTGCGCTTGGCAAAACCACTCATTTCAGTCGTGCATACTGGTGTGAAGTCTGCTGGGTGAGAGAACATAACCGTCCATTTATCCTGAGCAAACTCACTCATTTTGATTTTTCCTTTTGTCGTTATTGCTTCAAAATCTGGCGCCTTATCTCCAATTCTAGGCATGACGTTCATTTCTTCTTGAACTCCTTCTTCTTTTAATTTTTTTTCTTCTTCCATAATTTTCTATTTCTTGATTATATTTTATCGTGAATCAAAGATAAAGTGAATTACAAATATGTTTAGTGACTTAAGTTACAAAGTTGATCCTTTTTTTATTCCATAAATCTGTATCTGTGACAGTCTATTTACTGGATAGGTGGGTATTTATTTATTGATAAAAAGTTTTGTAATTACTGTAACAAATCGCGAAGTTGATCGTCTAGCTATTAAATTGGATAAAAGAGATTATCATAGCGCCGTTAATGAGTTCAGTGATGGACTTTATCGTTTTGCACTAAAACTGTGCAAAGAAGAATCTATGGCTCAAGACCTGGTGCAGGATGCTTTTGAAAAAGTTTGGATCAAGAAAGAAATAATCCAGCGTGAAAAGGTGAAATCTTACTTATTTCGAACAGTGTACAACAAATTTTTAGATAGCAAGAAAAAAAATAAGGTCATCGCGATTGATGAGTATGATCAGGAACCTGTAATTTCCCAGGAAACGAGTGATTTGAAAGAAGTGTTAAATCAGGC